>JAKFYO010000368.1 GCA_021730825.1 Hyphomicrobiales bacterium | reverse complement strand
TTTTGCGCAGATCGCGCGGCCCGAATTAGTTGATTCGGCGAAAGATTTCCGGCCTTTTCGGCGCCTGTGGCGATCTGACTCCACAAAGGTTAATTGCCGCCCTCGGATGCTTTTTCGCGATGCAGGACGAGCAACTGCCCGCACTTTGGGCTTTTGCGCATACTGCGTTGCGACATTTCTGCCACAGGATTTGATATCCAGCAGTTGCAAGGCCTTAGCCTCTTCCCGGCAAAAATCAGTTCGGATAGTGACAGGCCAAGCTTGGGGGCAAGCTAGAACTAGGTCTGTAAAGAAATGCGGATTCGTCACCTTGCATTCGTGCTGATGGCCTTCACCTTGGCCGGATGCATCAGCGACACCCTCGATCCGGTTCCCGAGTCCGCGATTCCTGCGCGTGACCGGAAGCTGATCGCGAGCGCTCCCTACCTCAAGCACACACCGGATTCCGGCTGGCTTCGCCACCTCGTGGACTATCCGTCCAAGGACAAGCCGGGCACGGTCATTGTCGATACCGACAAGAAGTTCCTTTATCTCATCCAGCCGAACGGCAAGGCCTATCGCTATGGCGTGACCGTCGGCGAAGAAGGCATGGCCTTCAAGGGTGAGGCGACCGTGAAGCGCAAGGCCGAGTGGCCGGACTGGACGCCGACGGCGGACATTCTGAAGCGCTTCCCGAACCTTCCGAAGTACGTGTCTCCGGGCCCGCACAATCCGATGGGCGCGCGCGCGCTCTATCTGTTCCAGGGCAACAAGGACACGCTCTTCCGCATTCACGGCACCAACCAGCCGGAATACATCGGTCAGGCGATTTCTTCGGGCTGCATCCGCATGCTGAACGAAGACGTGATCGATCTCTACAATCGAGTGCCGCAAGGCGCGCTGGTCAGAGTTCTCTGATCTGGCTGCGACTTGCGTTTTGGGGGCAAAAGGGCGTCACGAAAGTGGCGCCCTTTTCCATTCGCGTTCGATGTTCAGGGTGTCGGTTGTTGCCGCGTCGAAGGATCGGCCACGCGCTGCGGGTTTCGCGCCGGCTCCGGCGGAACCGGCAGATTCCATTGGCATAGACGATAGCCGCCACGGCGTTGCGCGAGATCGAGATGAAAATGATCTTCGTGAAAGCCGTCCGAGCCGGGGCCAAGTACCGTCGTAAAGCGCTCGCAGGAAGTCCGCCGCAACTCGCCCAGTAGCTGGATCGGCGTCTCGCGCAGATCGACGCCGAAGCGCCGCCCGTCGTTCATTACGATGGCGCGGACGTCGAGCGCATTGGCGCGGCCGTGCTCGCTCATCAGCGCGCCGCGAATGTTGTTGCGCGGCCGGCAATGATAGGAGGCCGCGACATCGATGCGCGCGAGCCCTGAATACGCCTCGGTCGCGGGCACGAGTTCTTCTCGCACCCAGTCCGCGACCGCCTCGGCGGTTTCGCAGCGGATCAGTGCCGAAGGACGGAGCGCGATCTGTTTGCCGTTCGGTAGCTTGATCGCGGAAATGGTCATCTGGCCGACTGCGCCGCAGCCATTATCCCAGAGAGCGGCGCCCGCGATTTCCGCGACCATCTTGTCCTTGTCGAGTATGGCCTTGCAGACTTTGGCCGCCGCTTCCGAGTCCTCTTTCGGAATCAGCAACAGGACCGGGAACCGGGGCCGTGCATCCCCCGGCCGCCGTGGCGCTTCCGCAGGGCGCAGTTCGGGCATGGGCACGGTCTCCGGCAAATCCATGCCTGCTTCCTGGGCGAGCGCGGCGCTGGCCCAAAAAGCTGCTGCAAGAAACAGCGTAAACGCCGCGATTCTCATGCGTTCTTCTTCATTCCCCGCGGCCCGATCGGCAGTTTTCTTGGGAGCCCGCCCGCGCTAGTTTCGCTGCGAAAGGCGCCGGAAAAAGGTGCCGCGTGAAAAGAGTGAGGGAGACGTACCATGAAGGGCTTGATGCAGGACTGGCCGCTGACCTGCAACCGGATCATCGACCACGCCGCCATTCAATATCCCAACCGCAAGGTCATCAGCCGCTCGATCGAAGGGCCGATCGTGGAGACGACCTACAAGGAAATCCGCGCACGCGCGCTGAAGGTCGCGCAGCGGCTCGTGAAGGACGGCATCAAGAAGGGTGATCGCGTCGCGACGCTCGCGTGGAACACTGCGCGCCATCTCGAAGCCTGGTACGGAATTCTGGGCGCCGGTGCGGTCTATCACACGGTCAACCCGCGCCTCTTCGCCGAGCAAATTATCTACATCGTCAATCACGCCGAAGACAAAATGATCTTCGTCGATCTGACCTTCGTGCCGATCCTGGAAAAACTCGCCGACAAGTTGCCGACGCTGAAAAAATACATCGTGCTGACCGACAAGGCGCACATGCCGCAGACGGCTTTGCCGAATGCGGTGGCGTATGAAGACTGGATCGCGGAAGCCGATGGCAACTTCAAATGGGTCGAGGTCGACGAGAACGACGCGGCCGGCATGTGCTACACTTCCGGCACGACAGGTAACCCGAAGGGCGTGGTATATTCGCATCGCTCGAATACGCTGCATGCAATCGTGGCGTCACTCGCGGACGTTCTCGGGCTCGCGTCCAAAGAGGTGGTGCTGCCAGTCGTGCCGCTGTTCCATGCGAATTCATGGTCGCTCGCCTTTTCGGCGCCGATGACGGGCGCGAGCCTGATCATGCCCGGCGCTAAACTCGACGGCGCCTCGATTTACGAACTGCTCGACAAATATAAGGTGACCATCACGGCGGCGGTGCCGACGGTGTGGATGATGTTGCTCGCGCATCTCGAACAGAACAACCTGAAGCTGCCTTATCTCAATCGCGTGTTAATCGGCGGCTCGGCTTGCCCGCGCGCGATGATGCAGAAGTTCCAGGACGTCTATGACGTGCAGGTCACGCATGCCTGGGGCATGACCGAAATGAGCCCGATCGGTACCTGCGGACCGCTCAAGCCGGAAGTTGGGCATCTCACGGGCGACGCAAAACTCGATATTCAGGAGAAGCAGGGCTTCTCGATCTTCACGGTGGACATGAAGATCACCGACGATGAAGGCAACGAATTGCCTTGGGACGGCGTGAAGTTCGGCCGCCTCAAAGTGCGCGGCCCTGCGGTTTCCTCCGCCTATTTCAAAGGCGAGGGCGGCAACATTCTCGACAAAGACGGTTTCTTCGATACCGGCGACGTCGCGACCATCGACCCGATGGGCTACATGAAAATCACCGACCGCGCCAAAGACGTGATCAAGTCGGGCGGCGAGTGGATTTCCTCGATCGATCTCGAAAACGTTGCGGTCGGCCATCCGGATGTAGCGGAGGCCGCCGTCATCGGCATTGCACATCCGAAGTGGGACGAACGTCCGCTGCTGATCGTCATTCCGAAGAAAGACAAGAAGCCCACGCGCGAAGACATATTGAAATACATGGAGGGCAAGATCGCGAAGTGGTGGATGCCCGATGACGTGGTCTTCGTCGATGAAATCCCGCACACCGCGACCGGAAAAATCCTGAAGACGGCGCTGCGCGACAAGTTCGGCGATTATCGCCTGCCGAGCGTCGCAGCCGAATAAGCTCGCGTCCCGCGGTTATAAAAAGGCCGGCGTCGTAACCCGACGCCGGCTTTTGCTTATGCGGTCAATCGATAGCGTCCATCGAGCGAAAGTAATCCCTCGGTTTTGACGAGATCGCGCTCCACCAGCGTCTCCAAATGCGCGTAGGTCGTGAGTGCCGCGGCTTTGGCTAACCGCGGATCGAGCCCGATATAAATCGCCTGTACGATGCCTGGAATGTCGCTCTCGCCGCGCGAGAGTTTTCGCAGGATCGCAGTCTCGCGCGCTTCGCGGTGCTCGATATATTGCTGCACGAGCTTCTTCGCGTTGCGGATGACGCCGCCGTGGCCGGGCAGATAAACGGTCTCGCTTCTCTTCTCGAGTTTGTGCAGGGACGCCATGTAGTCGGTCATCGAGCCGTCAGGCGGCGCCACGATCGAAGTCGCCCAACCCATCACATGATCGGCGGAGAACAGAATGTCCGTACCGCGCAGCGCGAAGGCGACGTGATTGGCGGTATGTCCCGGCGTGAAAACCGCCTCCAGCTTGTAGCCCTTGCCTTCGATGATCTCGCCATCGGCGAGCCTCTGATCGGGCATGAAACTGTCGTCGCCGCCGGAGTCCATCGGCGGCGTTTCGCCAAGATGCAGCTCGCGGGCAGGGCGGTGCGGGCCTTCGGCGAAGGTCTTGGCGCCGGTCGCTTGTCTGATGGCTTCCGCGGCGGGCGAGTGATCTCGATGCGTATGCGAGACCAGTATTTGTGCGACGGTTTCATTACCGAGCGCCGACAGGATCGCTTCGATATGCCGGGGATCGGCCGGGCCGGGGTCAATGACAGCAACCGAGCCTTTGCCTACGATGTAGGTATTCGTGCCCTTGAAGGTGAAAGGGCTCGGATTGTCGCAAAGAATCCGCCGGACTCCGGGGGCGATTTCCTCGGCAATGCCCGGTTTGGCTTCGAAATTGCGGTCGAACTGGATTTCTTCGCTCATTCTGTCTTCGCCTTGGGTGGGTCAGCGCCTTTGAAGGCGCTCTCCTTATCATAATGCCTTCGGCGTGGGTGCCGCTGCATAGCGATTGCGCGCCGGGGCAAAAAATGCGGGCAAGGGATTCTCTTGACGAGGGAACCGCGTTGCGGTCCAATTTTACGGCAATCTTATTTCGGCCCGGGGATTGGGCATCTGTCGGCAACGATTTCGTTGAACCGACTTTTGGCCGCGTAACTTCGACACCGGAAATGCGATTGTCGGAATCGTTTGCGCATTTCGCAAAACGCGTCCGCCTGACGACCTACGACAAGGATACGAACATGCCTTCCGGTACCGTGAAGTGGTTCAACGCACAGAAAGGCTACGGATTCATCCAGCCGTCCGACGGCGGCAAAGATGTTTTCGTGCATATCAGCGCGGTTGAGCAGGCCGGTCTATCGACCCTCAATGAGGGACAGAAGATCAACTTCGACATCGTGACGACGGACCGCGGCCGCCAGGCTGCGGGCAATCTGAAGGCCGGCTGACGCACACGACGTCTCGCCGGCAACCCCGGCGAAAGCCTCGGACTTCGATGAACTGGGAACAGGCCGCCTTTTGGCGGGGGCCCCTTTTTTGTGTCTTTTCGGCTTATTGCGCCGATTTTAGCTGACTGACTGGTCGGAGTGAGAGGATTCGAACCTCCGACCCCCTGCTCCCGAAGCAGGTGCGCTACCAGGCTGCGCTACACTCCGACATCAGTCAGGAAATACGCCTTCCGGAACCCTGGTCCGGCGCGGCGGCTGCTTCCTAGCAGCCTCGTTTCAGCCCTTCAAGCAGCCTTGGATGCGGCCATTCCGGCATTGAACCGGGCCCGAACTTGAGTAGATTGCGCCGCTTGCCGTGCTGGGGCGTAGCCAAGTGGTAAGGCAGCGGATTTTGATTCCGCCATTCCCAGGTTCGAATCCTGGCGCCCCAACCAGCCGTTTTCGTCGAACCGGAGATATCCAGAATGCGGCCCAGAAGGCCGCCGTTTGGCGGGGTTTCCGGTAGACCCTCAGACTCCCAGACGAAAAAAGTGGGCTCGGTACGCGCTTTCTCAGCGCGAAGTCTGGGCCAGCAATTAACGAATATCCGAAAATTGCCGACCAAGACGGCAGAGACCGGTTCGAATCCTAAAAAGGTGCACCATTTCACCGACAAGAGTCGAGGTCGCCTGGATTCCTCGGTATTCAAACCTGCTCCACGAATGTTTCCGTCATTCCTCCTTTCTTGGTCGGTTACAAGGCTTACGCCTGTAATGCTGATGAGGCAGGTGGCTTTGACATGCTCAATCATGTTTCGATTGAGCACGTTGTGGACACGGCTCGTCCGGCTTTGCGCTGCTCTAGCATTTGTTGGAGGGCCGAGGCGGGTAGCGGCGATGACCGGAGTGAGGGGGGTAAAATCATGGCTCGGCGACCGGGCAACACGCTGGAGAAGTGGGAAGTCGCCATCGTCAAAGCGATGCTGGCAAGAAAATATGTACCGCAAGATATTCAAGCCTATTTTTCACGACCCACGCGCTCAATCAATCACGCACGCATTTCAGAGATACGCGATGGAACGAAGCATAAGGTAGTCAAGACCTCGTCGGATGCGGAGCTTGATGCCTTCCTTCAAGCGTGGCCCGATATCGATCCTGCGACTGGCTTGCATCTTCAGGGGGATGAGCTTCTTGTAAAAGCCCGCGAAGCCATGATCGCAGCCGTTCATACCTTCAATAGTACCGGATTGTATTTCAAGGCAGAGCTTTTTATCGTCACCAGCATTATCGCTTGGACGTATCTTCTGCACGCTTATTACAAGCGTGAAGGTATTGACTACCGTTACAAAAAGAGCGGAGCCGTCGAAAGGACCCCGAGTGGTGCGGAGAAATATTGGGAGTTGGGACAGTGCCTTAGTCACGGTAAGTGCCCACTCGAAAAGGGTGTCATCAACAATCTGAAGTTTCTGATCGAGATTCGACACGAAATCGAACACCGCTCCACGAATAGAATTGATGATGCCCTGAGCGCAAAGCTCCAAGCGTGCTGCATCAATTTTAACGACACCATCAAGTCGCTTTTCGGAAAAGAATTCGCTCTTGAAAAGCGACTACCGATTGCCTTGCAATTCGTGACATTCGATGGCCCGCAGCGGGTCAGTCTGGTTGGTGCTGACCTTCCAGCCAACATCGCCATCGCTATGGACAATTTCCACAATGGTCTGACCGACGATGAGCAGAAAGATCCAAAATTCCGTTACCGCGTGGCGTTCGTTCCCAAGGTATCGGGTAAAGCATCGAAAGCCGATCTGGCCGTTGAGTTTGTAAAGCCAGGCACTCCTGAAGCAGACGCTATTGAGCGTGTACTGCTCAAAGAAGTGGAGCGTCCGAAATTCTTGCCTTCCGAGATCGTGGCAAAATCCAAGGCTACCGGTTACCCCACGTTCAGTATGCACGACCATACGATACTGGCTAGGCAACTTGATGCGCGCAATGCAGGGAAGGGGTATGGCGTGCAAGTAGCCAAGACTTGGTATTGGTACGAAAGCTGGTTTGATAAGGTGACCGAGAAATTGGCGGAGGGATGGAAGCGTCCATAGCTGCGTCAATGGTTGGTGACATTGGATGCGCTCGGCGAGTGTCAATTTTTGGTGTTTTGGCGGAATTCGTTCGGCATGAATACGAGCATGAGGCGAAGCGTGACCGGGAACGTGACGAGCGCTTTGAATAAGGCCGCGTCACCTAGGCGCCGAACCGGTCCATCTAAGCGGTACGAGTTTAGCAACACCAGTGACTGTTAGGTCGCGAGACGTCTGGCCTTCGATAAGTTTTCTGATGAATGACGGTTCTACAAATGCCAGCGGCAGGAGTAGTCGGATATGTCGTTCGACATATCCTTCTTGCTTAGCAATCTCGTTAAGAGACCCGACAGCTCCAGAATCGATGTTAGCAATCCATCTACGAGCACGCGCGATTGCGTAGAGCAGGGCGTCGCGAGTTTCTGGCGATAGACGTTTTCCGCTTGTCATTGGCGCATGAAGCACGCCTTTGTCGATGCTCTGCGATTTCTTCTGCCACGGTACGGAGATAACGCCGCCTTTGCCGATTGATTTATCCATCAGCAAAATCTGCAGATCGGACTCTCCAAGCTCGATACGTTCAACGATGTTTTGAAGAACCTCTGGTGTAATGCTGGTTTCCTCTTGGGGAAGAAGCTTGTTGGCACGGAGCGTTGCGACAACAACCTGCTCGATCTCTGGAGCGGTCACCCGCGCTATTGATCCAGCTTCTGCTTTCCGGGACTGAAGTAGCGCGTAAGAGATGTAGTAGCGGTACCGAGCGCCACGCTTCCTTGTGTAGCTCGGCGTCATGCGATTGCCGCGGTCGTCGAAGAGCAGGCCGGCAAGCAGGGAATTTGAACTCTGGCGGCTTAGATTTCGCTCGGTGGCGTTGTCCGTAAGCAGCTTTTGGACAGCATCAAACGTCGTTCGATCGATAATCGGCGAGTGCTCGCTTTTGTTAATTGTGCCTTTGTAGTCCACTTCGCCGATATAGAATCTGTTCTTGAGTATGTATTGGAGAGTGCCTTTTC
>JAKFYO010000334.1 GCA_021730825.1 Hyphomicrobiales bacterium | reverse complement strand
GATCGGCGGCGTCTCCTTCGACGACCAGGACGCGAAGCTGATGCGCGGCGTGGACGTGCTGATCGCAACACCCGGACGCCTGCTCGACCATCATGAGCGTGGACGCCTGTTGCTTACCGGCGTCGAATTGCTCGTCATCGACGAAGCCGACCGCATGCTGGACATGGGCTTCATCCCGGATATCGAACGCATCTGCAAACTCGTGCCGTTCACGCGGCAGACGCTGTTCTTCTCCGCGACCATGCCGCCGGAAATCCAGCGGATCACCGATACTTTCTTGAGCAATCCGGTGCAGATCGAAGTCGCGAAGCCGGCAAGCACGGCAACCAACGTAACCCAGCGGCTGGTGAAGACCAGCTCGAAGGATTTCGAGAAACGCGATGTGCTGCGGAAGCTCTTGGTCGAAGCCGGAGCCATCCGTAACGGCATCATCTTCTGCAACCGCAAGCGCGATGTCGCGCTCCTGCACAAATCGCTCGTGAAGCATGGCTTCAACGCCGCCGCCCTTCACGGCGACATGGACCAGCGCTCGCGCATGGCAGCACTTGAGGCCTTCCGCAAAGGCGAAACCACATTCCTCGTAGCTTCCGACGTCGCCGCGCGCGGTCTCGACATTCCGGAAGTGAGCCACGTCTTCAATTTCGACGTGCCCTATCACGCCGAAGATTACGTCCACCGCATCGGCCGCACCGGCCGCGCGGGCCGCACCGGCGAAGCCTTCACCCTCGTCTCGTCCATGGACCGCAAATCGGTCGATGCGATCGAAAAGCTGATCGGCCAGAGCATCGAATGGACTGGGGGCGAGCCTGTGAGCGTAGAACCTACGTCTAGTGACGCCGAAGTAACTACCCCCCGGGAACCGCGCGAAGGCAAACGGCGCGGACGCCGCGGCGGTAAAGGCCGCAAACCGGGAAACCGCGCTTCGGCCCCTGAACGGACGGAAAAGAGCGCTTCGGCGCCTGAGCGGAGCGAAAATGCCTCGCCAGCACGCAATGCCGATCCGAAACCGGCGCCGCGGCAGCAAGCCGGCGTCTCGAACGATGCCTCTCAACTCCCGGCTTTCCTGCACCGGCCGGTGAATTTGAAGCCTCGCGAACCGGTAAGTTGATACCCAAACTATTTGCGACTAACTCGCAAATTTACTCTCCGTTCACGATCCGAAATTAGAGTAAGCCCTTAGAAGATCGCGCTTTTCGCGATCAACAGGTGCGCTGCCCTGCTTCGGGCGCGATTAGGCGTTCATGGCGACGACAGACGGTGACTTCGAACGCACGATCGGTCTTGCCGAAGCCGCGCTTGAGCGGATCAAGGCGCTGCGCCATCCGGCGAACCCGCACAATTTCGAGGTCTGGTACAGCTACGCCGCCGGGATCAATCCGTCGCTAAACCAGGCGATCAATTCGCTGCTCAGCGTCAACGGCACCATCACCTCCACGCAGGTCGAAGAAATCTATCTTCGCTATCTTTCCGCGGCACATATCGGCGAGCGCATCGACAAGGTCGGCACGCAGATCGCAGGCGAGATCGAACAGGTCATGGCAATGATCGACGTTTCGATCGGCACCGCCGACAACTATTCGAAATCGCTTGCCGGCGCGAGCGAAGACATGGCGAACGACAACGATCGCGAACAGATCCGCATGATCGTGGAATCGCTGGTCAGCGCCACCCGCGAAGTCGAAACCAAGAACCATGTGATGCAGCAGCGCCTGAAAGACTCGCGGCTGGAAATCCGCGAGTTGCAGGAAAATCTCGAGGTCGTGCGCACCGAGTCGCTGACCGATCCGCTCACCACGCTCTCCAACCGCAAATTCTTCGATGGCGCGATCGAACGCCTCGTCAAGCACGCGGAAGAGTCGCACGAGCCGCTGACCGTCATCCTGACCGACATCGACCACTTCAAGAAATTCAACGACACCTATGGTCACCTCACCGGCGACCAGGTGCTGCGTCTGGTCGCGGTGTCGATGAAGCACAACGTGAAGGGGCAGGACATCGCCGCGCGTTACGGCGGCGAGGAATTCGCGGTTCTGCTGCCCAACACAGCGCTGCCGCAGGCCGTGACCGTCGCGGATCACATCCGCCGCGCGGTGCAGAGCAAGGAACTGATGCGCCGCTCGACCGGCGAAACCCTCGGCCGCGTCACCATTTCGCTCGGCGTCGCCATGTGGCGTCCCGGCGACGATGTCGCTTCCCTTATCGAGCGTGCCGACAGTTGCCTCTATGCAGCCAAATCCGCGGGCCGCAACTGCGTGATCGCCGAAACCGCGATCGATAAAAGCGAAGCGCGGGTCGCCTAACGGCGCTTCGATTTCTTCTTCGCGATTACCTTGCTTTCAGGCTCCGGTTTCGGAGCCTTTTTCTTTTTTGCTGCGCCGCTTTTAGGCTTGGCTGCGCGCTGCGCGGCACCGAACGCGTCGCGCGCGAAATTCGCGAAGTCATCCGGCTCGTCATAGAGCCGCTCCGGCAGCTTCCAATACGAGAGCGCAATCTCGCGGCCTTTCGCCTTGTAAACGAAGGGCTCGGAGTTTTCGGCGGCGAGCTTCGGAATCGTGAGATCGTCGGCCTTCAGATAGAGCTCGCCGTCGGATTCGAGCGCGAACATCATGCCGCCGTCAAAAACGCCGTGACCGCCGAACATGCGGCGGACGCTGACCGTGCCGTAAGTGGAGAAAAGCTCGCGGATGGATTCGGGATCGTCGAATGCCATCTCGCGATAATGCGCTTAGTGCGGCGCGTGCTCTGCCTTGGCGGGTACGATCGTCACCGACTCGCCGCAGCCGCAGGCAGACGTCTCGTTCGGGTTCTTGAACACGAACTTCGCGGACATCTTATCGACCGTAAAATCCATCGTGGTGCCGAGCAGAAACAACACCGCCTTCGGGTCGATCAGTACCTTGAGGCCGTTCACATCGACGACTTCGTCGCCGCGCTCGACCGTCTCGGCCAGATCCATGGTGTAGGACATGCCGGCGCAGCCGCCATTCTTCACCCCAACGCGAACACCCGCGACCGGGGTTGAAGAGCGCGCGATGAGCTCCTGTACGCGCGCGGCTGCGGCGTCGGTCACTTTCATCACGGCGGGTCTCGGGCGGGGTGCGTTCATAAGTGCTACTCTAGAAGACCTATTCTACCGAAGGATTAAGTGGGGTCACCACAGGTTCAGCGCAACCCTGGCATCTTCGGACATGCGGCTCTGGTCCCACGGCGGGTCGAACACGACCTTTACCTTCACCGGGCCCACGCCCTGCACCGAAGAAACGGCATTTTCGACCATGCCGGGCAGTTCCACCGCGGCCGGGCAATTCGGCGAGGTCAGGGTCATATCGACCGCGACCTGCCGGTCGTCGGCAATATCGACCTTGTAGATCAGGCCGAGCTCGTAAATGTCGACCGGGATTTCCGGGTCGTAGACCGATTTCAGCGCACCCACGATGTCGTCGGTCAGCCGCGCCAGTTCCTCGGCCGGAATCGCCGACTGGATCGACGGGGCGTTCGGGGTCGCTTGCGGTTTTGTCTCTTCGCTCATGTCCAACTCTCTTGGAACTGCTTTTACACCAAAACTGGGCGGATATGCGAACCGCTGTTTCAAGCGAACATATCCTGCGCTTTTAGAAGAGCTTCAGCCAGCGCATCGACCTCTTCCTTCGTGTTGTAGAGCGCGAACGATGCGCGGCAGGTGGCGGTGCAGCCAAAGCGCTTCAAGAGCGGGATCGCGCAATGCGTTCCCGCGCGTACCGCGACACCCTGCCGGTCGATCACGGTCGCGACGTCATGCGGATGCGCGTTCGCCATCTCGAAGGAGAGGATCGCGCCCTTCTCTTTCGCGCGGCCATAGAATTTCAGGCTGTTGATGCGCGAGAGCTTCTCGGTCGCGTAGTCCAAGAGCATCTTTTCATGCGCAATGATGTTCGCGGCGCCCAGCGACTGCACGTAATCGATCGCAGCACCGAGACCCACGGCAGGCACGATCGCAGGCGTGCCTGCTTCGAACTTATGCGGCGGCTCGCCGTAGGTGACGGTTTCTTCCGAAACTTCGCGGATCATTTCGCCGCCGCCGAGAAACGGCGGCAGGCGCTCGAGCCATTCGCGCTTCGCGTAGAGCGCGCCGATACCGGACGGGCCGTAAAGCTTGTGACCGGTGAAGACATAGAAGTCGGCGTCTAAATCCTGCACATTCGGCGTCAAATGCACGGCACCCTGGCTACCATCGACCAGCACCGGGATGCCGCGCGCATGTGCGAGCTTCACGACCTGTTTGATCGGTACGATGGTGCCGAGCGCATTTGACATCTGCGTGATCGCGACGATCTTGGTGCGCTTCGAGAGCAGCTTCTCGAATTCGTCGATCAGGAAATTGCCGTCTTCATCGACCGGCGCCCACTTGATCACCGCGCCCTTGCGCTCGCGCAGAAAGTGCCACGGCACGATGTTCGAATGGTGCTCCATGATCGAGAGTACGATCTCGTCACCCTCGCCGATCTCCGCCAAACCGAAAGACGCTGCGGCAAGGTTGATCGCCTCGGTCGCGTTTTTCGTGAAGATAATTTCGGAAGTGGACTTCGCGTTGAGAAACGCGCGTACCTTTTCGCGCGAACCCTCATAGGCTTCGGTCGCGGCATTCGCGAGATAATGCAGCCCGCGATGCACGTTCGCATATTCATGCTCATAGGCATGACGCATGCGATCCAGCACCTGTTTCGGCTTCTGCGCCGAGGCAGCGTTGTCGAGATAGACCAGCTTCTTGCCATAGACTTCCTTCGACAAAATCGGGAAGTCGGCGCGCACCTTCGCAATGTCGAAGGGCGCTTTGGCGGGCGCGTTCACTTGACGCTTCTCTCTTCGAGCCACTTACCCGCGCGGGTCATCACGGCATCGCGGATCTTCTCGTTCTCGATCTGCTCGATGGCCTCGCCGAAGAACGACTGAATGAGAAGGCTTTCCGCTTCCTTCTTCGGAATGCCCCGTGCGCGCAGATAAAACATCAGATCGTCGTCGAGTGCGCCGGTGGTCGCGCCGTGTGCGCATTGCACGTCGTCGGCGAAGATTTCAAGCTCAGGCTTGTTGTCCATCTCCGCAGCTTCACCGAGCAGCAACGCCGCCGACATCATGCGGCCGTCGGTTTTCTGCGCGTCGGGACGCACGATGATGAGACCCTGAAACACGCCCCTGGTTTCGTCATCAAGCACAGTCTTGAACAATTCGCGGCTCTCGCCGCCCGGCAGCGCGTGATCGACTTCGAGCGTCATGTCGGCGTGCTGCTTGTGACGCAGCAACGTGGCACCCGAAATCAACGCGCGCATGTCGCGGCCCGCGAAAGCGAACGGCACGGTATGACGCGAGACGCTCGCTCCCGTCGTCAGCGTAAACGAGCGGAAACGGCTTTGCGCGCCAGCCGCACCGATCGTCATCGAGAGATGAATCGCCTTGTCGCCTTCCGCCTGCACGCGAACGATATCCAGTTCGGCGTCGTCGGCGACGGAGAGCTGCAACACGGTATTGGTCTGGTAGGCGACCGCATCCGGGCCGGTGTGCGACTGCACGACGGTCGCCTGCGATTTCTTACCCGCTTTCACGAATACACGGCCGAAAACGCTCACCGGCGAAGTGCCGGTCACAATATGACGAATGTGGATCGGCTTCGTGATCTGCGCGCCGGCAGCGACCTCGATCACCACGCCTTCGTTCAGTGCAGCGGTATTCAGCGCGAAGACGGCGTCGTACTTGCTCGGATTCAGGGCCGCCAGCAGTTGCGGCAGCATGGCGTCATTCGACAGCGCATCACTGAGCGTGGAAATGCTCAAACCCTTCTCCAGACCTTTCAGGTTGGAGAGTTCGGCAACAAACGTACCGTTCACAAAAACAATTTCACGCGCGCCAATGTTGGCGAGTACGTCGTTCTTTTTCGCTTCCGCGATCGCGCCAGCGTCCGGCTTTCCGGCAAGCGGCGCCATCTCGCGCATGAGCACGCGCAGGTCGGTGTATTTCCATTCCTCGACGCGGCGGTGCGGCAGGCCCTTCTCGATAAAATCGGAGAGCGCCTTTGCGCGCAGACCGCGGATCGCGCCCGTGGCAGGAAGCGCGCCAAGCGCATCCGCGTACTGCGTTTCAGCAGCCGTGCGCATCATTTTGACTTCAGCGTTCACTTCTTACCTCAAGCCGCGGTTTCGTAAGCGGCATAACCTTTGGCTTCGAGTTCGTGCGCTAGCTCCGGCCCGCCGGTGCGAACGATCTTGCCCTTCGCCATGACGTGCACGACATCCGGCACGATGTGGTCGAGCAGGCGCTGGTAGTGCGTGATCACGAGAAAGCCGCGGTTCTTCGCGCGCAAACGGTTCACGCCGTCGGCGACAATCTTCAGCGCGTCGATGTCGAGGCCGGAGTCGGTCTCGTCCAGCACGCACATCTTCGGCTCCAAGAGCGACATCTGGAGAATTTCGTTGCGCTTCTTCTCACCGCCCGAAAAGCCGACGTTCACGGGGCGTTTCAGCATGTCCTGATGGATGTTGAGTTCTTTCGCCTTCTCGCGCACGAGACGAAGGAAATCCGGCGTGGAAAGCTCTTCCTCGCCGCGCTTCTTACGGACCGCGTTCACGGCGGTGCGGAGGAACGTCATCGAAGCGACGCCAGGAATTTCAATCGGATACTGGAATGCGAGAAAGAGGCCCTTGGCCGCGCGCTCGTCCGGCTCCAGCTCAAGCAGGTCTTCGCCTTCCAGCGTCGCGGTGCCGCCGGTGACTTCGTAGTCGCTTTTACCCGCGAGCACATAAGAGAGCGTGGATTTCCCGGAGCCGTTCGGCCCCATCACCGCGTGTACTTCGCCCGCGTTCACAGACAAGGTCAGGCCGCGAAGGATTTCTTTTTCTTCTACCCGCGCCTGGAGATTTTTTACTTCGAGCAACGCCATTTTAGCCCACGCTTCCTTCGAGAGAGATTGCAATCAGTTTCTGCGCTTCCACCGCGAATTCCATCGGCAGATGTTGCAGCACGTCCTTGACGAAGCCGTTCACCACCAGTGCCACCGCCTCCTCTGCGGAAAGTCCGCGCTGGCGGCAATAGAACAGCATCTCGTCGGAAATCTTCGACGTGGTCGCTTCGTGTTCGAACACGGCGGACGAATTCTTCGCCTCGATATACGGCGTCGTATGCGCGCCGCACTTGTCGCCGATCAGCAACGAGTCGCAATTCGTGAAGTTGCGCGCGTTCGAGGCCTTCCTGTGCGCGGAGACCTGCCCGCGATAGGTGTTCTGCGAAACGCCGGCGGCGATGCCCTTCGAGATGATGCGGCTCGACGTGTTCTTGCCGAGATGGATCATCTTGGTGCCGCTATCGACCTGCTGATGGCCGTTCGAAATCGCGATCGAATAGAATTCGCCCTGCGAATTGTCGCCGCGCAGAATGCAGCTCGGATATTTCCAGGTGATCGCGGAGCCGGTTTCGACCTGCGTCCAGGAGATCTTCGAGTTGTTGCCGCGGCAGTCGCCGCGCTTGGTGACGAAGTTATAGATGCCGCCTTTGCCTTGCGCGTCGCCGGGGTACCAGTTCTGCACGGTCGAGTATTTGATCTCGGCACCTTCCAGCGCGACCAACTCGACCACCGCTGCATGCAACTGGTTTTCGTCGCGCATCGGCGCAGTGCAGCCTTCGAGGTAGCTCACATAAGCGCCTTCGTCGGCGATGATCAGCGTGCGCTCGAACTGGCCGGTATTGCGCTCATTGATGCGGAAATAGGTCGACAATTCCATCGGACAGCGCACGCCCTTCGGGATGTAGACGAACGAACCGTCGGAGAACACGGCAGAGTTCAACGTCGCGAAGAAGTTGTCGGTGACCGGCACGACCGAGCCGAGATATTTGCGCACCAGCTCGGGGTGATTTTTCACGGCTTCGGAAATCGAGCCGAATATCACGCCCGCTTTTTTCAGTTCTTCCTGAAACGTCGTCACGACAGATACGGAGTCGAACACCGCATCGACCGCGACCTTCGAGCGGCCTTCGACCGCGACACCCGCGAGCATCTCCTGCTCGCGCAGCGGAATGCCGAGCTTCTCATAGGTCTTCAGCAATTCCGGATCGACTTCGGAAAGCGACTTCGGCCCCGCCGTCGTCTTCGGCGCGGAGTAATAA
>JAKFYO010000262.1 GCA_021730825.1 Hyphomicrobiales bacterium | reverse complement strand
GGTCTGCATGTTCTGGACGACGTAGGACTTCTACGTCGTCCAGAACATGCAGACCGGCCAATGCGCGATCGAGCAGGAATTGCCTTCTTCAGCCGAGACACAAATCCTGCTGAACAATATATTCATGGAGCGCGCGGACGCGGAAGCGGCACTGAAAGACGTTCCGGCCTGCAACTAGCGGCGGTACCGCTGATCGTAGCGGGGATTCAGGAAGCAGCCGGTATTTCCAGGGCTCCGTGAAGCCATGCACTGCTCATAGGTATAGGCTTCGCAGACTTGCATGGATCCGTGGTCCAGATTGTCAAATCTGCACCAGCGATCGGAAACTTGCGCTTGTACCTGCGGCACACCCTTCTGCATTTGCGTTGTTTGCGCGAAAGAAGGCGCAGCGGTGATCATAACAAGAGCAATCAGCGGCAATCGTATTTTCATCGCAGTACTCCTTAGCGAAAGCGCGGGTCGTAGCGTGGATTCATGTAGCACCGCTCCGTAGGAGTGGCGCGTGAAGCCATGCATTGCTCATAGGTGTAGGCCATGCAGATCGTTGCGGTCGAACCGCCACCGGCAATGGGCTGATCGCGGCACCAAAGATCAGAAGGCGGATTCTGTGGTGCCCGCTGCTGCGCCTCGGAAACTGTAGGGACAATCAAAACCAGCGCAGTTACTGCAAGCAAAAACTTTCTCATACTCGAACTTCCTCAGTAATTCGGATTGCGGCGGCGCCAGTCGGCAAAGCGCGGATCGTAAAGCGGATTAAGGTAGCAGGTTTCGACGTGGCTCGTGCGAGAAGCCATGCACTGCGCGTAGGTGTAGCCGCGACACACCATGGTGCTGCCGCCAAAGCCGGTCTGCACGTCGCGGCACCACGCATCGTAATAGGGCGCCTGCTGGCGCGGTTGCGCATAGGCGCCGGTAATCGCAATCGCGCTCACCGAAAGTATCGCAAGCAGCATGGATTTCGTCTTCATGGCCATCTCCTTTGACGGATCGCTTCTGTAGGCGGGTATGGTGTCTATTCTAGGCCTTATCGCCAAACCGGCTGTTCACGACTTCGCTACTTTCTAAAACTGCCTGCCGTGACAGAGGTTGCACACCATGTTTCACTTGGACCGGCCACAGCACATCTGTCTGGAAACCCGTGAAAACCAAGCCGCCGATCGCATTCCTCCTTGGCGCCTTCTTCGCGCTTGCACAAATAAATTTCGCGTTCGCTTGCGCCTGCTGCACCCATACCGGGCAGCGCTATGTCGAAAACACCAAGCTGCTGCCGTTTCATCGTGACCAAATCAATGAGCTGCGTTTCGGCAAACAGGCCAGCCTCTTCGTGGATGAGCGCGATCTCACCGATATCAAAGGAATTGCAAACCCATCGGAGAATTACAGCTTGGCCGTCACGAAGCAAAAGGATCGCTTCGTATTTTCATTCCACGACGAGAAAAAGAACGAAGGTACCATCACGGTCGCCGTGCCGGATGCCGTTGCAATCTTCGAAGTCGATACGCGCGATGAGCCGTACAAAGATCAGGGGCTTGGCCCCGTGCTTTATAAGGAATGGCGGCTGACAGCGCCTTTCGCCGGTACCGGAATTTTCAAAGCCGGCAACGGCGGCTATCAGCGCGTCACCTTGATCCACCAAGGCCGCGGGCGCGGCTGCACCGAAGCATCACACTTCACGCACTGGACGATCTCCGTCCACGGGCCGCTAGGCAATTACCTGTTCTACGGCGATTTCGAGAAGCAGTAGGCGCCGCTTATTCCCGCTCGTCGCAATTCGTCAGATCGAGCGCGCAGGCGGATTTCCGCTCCTCCCGCGAACGCATCTTGCACAACGCGATCGCACGCGCTTCGGCAAGCGCCTTGGTGGGCGCAATGGCATAACCGTAACCGGGCTCCTTGGTGCTCGGATCGAACGCCACCGCGTAGCAGGCGCGCCGGAAATTCGCGATCACGACGCAGTTCGGCACTGCCTTTGGCGCACCTTTGAAGCCCCTGCACTGTTCCAGTGCGACCTGCTCCGCCTTCTCGCGGTCGGAGGAATTCACGACAGCGCCGACCGCTATCCCGTCGTCGGTGAGTTGAAACGTCATGCCGACCGCAAGCGCGCCTTCCGCACGCACCGATCCCGAAACAACGATAAATAAAAGCAGTGCAACTGCCGCAATGATGTTCTGATGGCGCATGCGATTCCCCTTTGCCGAACCTGCTTATGCTACATCGGCTCCACAGCCCTGTCACAAATCCGTAACGGCCGTCTTGCAGGAAGCGTGACAGGCAAATGACATCCACCGGCAAGAAATCTGGATCGAAGATACCCGTGCTCGCGGCGGGAGGCATCGTGCTGCGTGGAAAGAAAAGACCGCTGATCGCGGTCGTACAGATGCGCTACCAGAAAACCTGGGTGCTGCCGAAAGGCAAGCTCCACAAAAATGAAACCGTCCTCGCCGCTGCAATACGGGAGGCAACGGAAGAAACCGGGCGCGAGGTGCGCGTTCACGAATATCTAGGCCAGATCGCATACGAGAGCGGCGGCTTACCGAAGGTCGCAAAGTTCTGGCGCATGGAAGCCTATGGCAAACCCGGCAAGCTCATGCGCGATGTGCAAAGCGTGCAATGGTTGCCGCTCGCAAAAGCGATCGCCAAATTATCCCGTCCGCGCGAACGCAAATTCCTCCAGCGCGTAGGACCGCGGGCGCTCTCGGCAGCGACACGCAAAAGCGTGCGCTATTCGGGGCTTTCCCGTCTTATCAGCTGGGTTGGCCCGCGCATCAAGCGCCTGCGCTTCTGGAGATATTTACTCCTCGTTTGATTGCGCCGAAACTGGCGCGAGGAGAACATCCGCCATGTCGCTCAATCTTTATCTCGCGTATCTTGCCGCTTGCATCGTGCTCGTGATCGTCCCCGGCCCCACCGTGACCGTGATTGTCGCAAACAGCCTGCGCTATGGCGCACGCGCCGGACTTCTGAATGTCGCTGGCACGCAGCTTGGGCTCGCGGTTATGATTGGCATCGTCATTCTGGGCCTTGCTTCGCTCCTGGAGGCGATCGGCTGGTGGTTCGAAGTGCTGCGGCTCGCAGGTGCCGCCTATCTGATCTGGCTTGGCATCAAGCTGTTCCGCTCGGATGGCGCGTTCGATTCCGCGGAAGCAGCACCGAAACCGCGTGGTGGATTTTTCTTCCAGGGCTTCGTCGTACTGATGAGCAATCCGAAGATCATCGTGCTGTTCGGCGCGCTATTCCCGCAATTCATCGACCCGAAGGGTAATTATCTCGAACAGGTTCTCCTTCTCGGTATCACCGCGATGGTGACCGCCGCCGTCTTCGACACAATCTACGCGATCACGGCAGGGCGTGCCGGCGCATTGCTGTCGCGCGCTCGTGTACGCCTGCTCTCGAAGATTTCGGGCGGTTTCCTGATCGGCGGCGGTGTCTGGCTGGCGCTTACTAGAGCGCGATAATTTTGCCCCAGGCCGGACTGTTGCCTAAAAATCGCGCCTGAC
This sequence comes from Hyphomicrobiales bacterium, assembly GCA_021730825.1. Lineage (GTDB taxonomy): Bacteria > Pseudomonadota > Alphaproteobacteria > Rhizobiales > Xanthobacteraceae. The sequence continues at coordinate 4,664 of JAKFYO010000262.1, read as the reverse complement.
AGCGACGGCAACAGACCCGTTGCATCGGCCCGCGTCTGCCCTCATCATTGGCGGCAACAGCCAAAAGAGCCTGATAAACAGGGATTTCGTAGATCGTCATGCGCGCGTTCGTCATTGCAACTTTTGCTGCCGCTGCCTCGCTTGCCGTACCGGCAAATGCGGCGACGATCACCAGCTACAAGGTCGCCGGCTGGAACATGGGCGCCTACACCAACGACCGGACTGGACGCTTCTCGCATTGCGCGGCGTCGGCGCAATATCAGAACGGATTGCTGCTGCTGTTCTCGGTCAACGAGTCGTTCCAATGGTCGATCGGGTTCTCGAATCAGGACTGGAACCTGCGCGAGGGCCGCAGTTTCGATATCACGTTCAATATCGACGGCGGCCGCATGAACACTGTACGCGGCACCGCCGTAACTACCCGTCTGATCCGCGCGGGATTGCCTGACAGCGTCGAGCTGTTCAACCAGTTTCGCCAGGGCCTTCGCCTTGTCGTCAACGTGGATGGCAATTTGCCGTCGAATTTCAATCTCACCGACACCAACCCGATGCTGACAGCAATCCTGCAATGCGCGCAGAAGTACAAAGGGCACGTCGCGAACAACGACAACCGTTCGCGCGAAAGCGGCGAACGTGATCTCGGCCCCGGCAACAGCAATCGCGTGACGCAGCCGGAGCGCAACCAGCAGCCGAACAGCAACACCGGCTTCGGCTCGGGTGGCACACGCAAGGACAACAACAATCTCGATAATCGCGTCGCGCGCGCGCCTGACCGCGACGACGATCCGATGCGGCCCGACCGTCAGCCGGAACAGCCGCCTGCGAATACGCCCACCGTCGGACCGACGCCGGAAGCGCGTAAGGAAGCAACCGACATCGCAACCGACATTCTACGCCGCGCGAACTTCACGTTCGAATTCCAGAAGCCCGAGCAACTCAGCGGCGATCTGCGCGACAAATATGACACCGTATGGCGCGCGGACGGCATCCTCGGCACCTTGCGGATTCTCACAGGTAGCCGCGGTGCCAGTATCGACAAGCTACGCGGCGAGCTGATCGCCGATGACGCAAGCTCCTGCAAAGGCAAGTTTGCGTCGGGTGCGGTGCCCGCAATGAGCGGCTCGCAGTCGCAATCGATCTATACGTCCTGCGAAGGCCAGAACAACTGGTCGGTCTATTACATCGCGGTGCCGCGCCGCAAAGGCGGTATTTACCTGCTCGGCATCGCCGGCACCGGCGAAGCCGCCGCGCGTTTGCAAAACGTCGCCAACGCCTATCGCACGGTCGCGCTCGAAGTGCTTGAGCGGTGAGCGCAGGCAGGAAATTTCCGGAGCGCATAAAGCCCGGAGGCCACATGCCGGCGGGCTTGCCTTTCTCCGAGGGAATGACTGCCGGAAGTCTCGTATTTCTTTCCGGCCAGCTAGGCACCCTGCCGGGCAAGCTGGAGCTCAACAATAAATCCACCGAAGACGAATTTCGTCAGGTGATGGAAAATGTCTTCACGACGCTGAAGGCGAACGGCCTTGGCGCGAAGAATGTCGTAAAGTGTCTCGTGATGCTTGCCGACATGAAAGACTGGCCAGCCTTCAACAAGATCTATCTCGAGTATTTCGAGGAGCCCTACCCTGCGCGCTCGGCTTTCGGCGCAAACGGGCTTGCGCTGAACGCGCGGGTCGAACTCGAAGTAATCGCAATGCGGAGCGAATGATGCAGCTTGTATTGATGTACGCGGCAGCCGGAGTCTTGTCTCTACTCGCCGCTTACCTGACGGCCGGCACAAGCAATGCTTTCTTCCTGTTCATGCTCGGAGGCATCGGATTCCTGCTCGCGAGCCTCGGCCAGTACTTCAAAGCCAAGCAAAGCAAGGGGTAATCGCCCGCCCTTTAACCGCCACGCTCAAGCGCCTATATTCGGGGTGCCGGAGCAATCCGGCTATGGCGATAAACGCTCGTTGTAATAAACCTTTCGGACCCGGGGGCGGTACCCGGCGCCTCCACCCAAACCCGGCTTACGGCAAAGATCGCCGGGCTTCGGCGGGGGCGAAATAGGATCGACGAGGGCGTAAAGAGCGCGGCTTTTGCTCGGCATGGTTCCGCCGTTATCGGGCCATTGATAGTTGCGAATGACAACTATGCTCCGGTTGCTCAGGCCGCGTAAGCGGTTTGATCACTGGGAATTAAGCCCTGAGGGTTAGCACTTTCAGGCGGGGTCCGGAGGCACCTGGCAACAGAAGCCTCCACTACTCTTTCTGCTCGCTGGCGCGCCCACCCGGAATCGGGTTCAATCCTGCAATGGCCGATTTAATCCGTTACGACCTCCTCGCGCAGGACGCGCTCCGCGGCGTCGTCCGCAAAGTGCTCGTCGACGTCGCGAAAGATGGCTTGCCCGGCGAGCATCATTTCTTCATCGCCTTCGACACGCGCGCGCAAGGCTTGCGCATCTCCGACCGGCTTCGCGCGCAATTTCCCGAAGAAATGACGATCGTGTTGCAGCACCAGTTCTGGGACCTGAAGGTCGGCGATCACGCGTTCGAAGTCGGCGTTTCCTTCAACGGCGCGCCGGAGCGGCTGCTGATTCCCTTCGCCGCCGTCAAAGGCTTCTTCGATCCTTCGGTGCAGTTTGGGCTTCAGTTCGAGGTTGTCTCGAACGAAAACGCGGAAGGCCAGACCGGTGAGTTGAAAGTCGCGAACAACGACAAGACCGGCGACAAGCCGATTGCGGTAACACCGCCGAAGGGTGCCGCTTCCGAGCCGGAAGTCGCGAAGCCCGCGCGCGAGAAAGCGCCTGAGAATGCGCCCGCCGAAAAGTCCGACGCCGGCGCGGAAATCGTCAGCCTCGATAAGTTCCGCAAGAAGTGAAGTCGCTACCTTTAGTATTGGTCGTCGCCATCGCGGAGAACGGCGTCATCGGCCGCAAACAACAAATGCCGTGGCGTATCCCCGGCGATCTCAAACATTTCAAAGCCGTCACCATGGGCAAGCCGATGATCATGGGCCGCAAGACCTATGATTCCGTCGGCAAGCCGCTGCCTGGCCGTACCAGCATTGTGCTGACCCGCGACAAAAGCTGGCGCGCGGATGGCGTGCTGGTCGGACATTCGCTCGATGACGTTCTGAAGCTTGCGAATGATGACGCGGCAAAAACGGGTGCCACAGAAATTGCAATCATCGGCGGCAGCGCGCTCTTTGAAGAGACGCTTCCCATCGCGGCAAAAATCGAACTGACCGAAGTGCATGCTTCGCCTGAAGGCGATGTGCTGTTCCCGAAATATGACCGTAGCACTTGGCGCGAAACGCGCCGCGAAGGCCCGATACAAGGCGAAAAAGACGATCACGCCTATTCGGTCGTGACACTGGAGCGCAAAAACTAATTCTGGCTTCTGGGCTGCGGCACTGGCGGAATGTTCGCGGGTGGCGGCAGCAACGGCGCGCTCTCGATATCGCTCTTTGCAGGCGCACGCTTTTTCTGCACCGGCGGCACGACGCGATCTTCCTGCGGCAGGTTCATGTTGGAAGGATTTTGCCCGCCGCGCTCGATGGCGCGAAGCGTGATCGCTGTGATCAGCGCCTTGGCGTCCACTTTTCGCTCTAATGCATCGAATGGACCGGCCCAGCGGATCACCGCGCCCGGTCTTACCTGCGAGTTTCCAGCGACTTCGATACTCAGAAGCGCCTCGGCACTCCGTTTCGGGATATTCAGCGAGCCCGAAAGCAGGATTTCGATATTGCCGGCTTTTGCCTTGGCCGATCCGCTACGCAGGATACCGTTTGCAATCACAAGCGGTGCTTCGAGCTTCGATACCTTAAGCGGCGCGCGGTAGAGGCTGGCAATCAGTGACTGCTCGATTTTCTTTTCGTCCGGCGTTTCCTTCGCGGTCGCCGCAAAGACTGTACTCACGGAAGTTGCGTCGGTCTGGTCGATCTCGAGCGCGGAAAGTGTAATCGTCCCCTGTCCCGAAATGCTCGCGAGCAGCGCGTCCTGATAATTGCCGTTTGCGCTTAATGTCAGCGAGCTTCGCAACGTGCCGCGCAGCGCCTTGGTCGAAAGTAATGTTGCGAGCGAGGCATCGGTCACGTCGAGTTTGATCTCGGCGACACGCGGATACGTATCGGCGAAGCGCAGACTGCCCGCGATTTTTCCGTTTGCGAGGTCACCGCGCAGATTGTCGAATACGGTCTCGTAGCGGCCAACACGAAGATCGAAGGCAGCCTTCTGCACAGCGAGACGCTCGGATAGTTCGAGGGCTCCGACTTCCATGCGCAGCATGCCGGGGAAATTGGATAGCACCGGAACGCTGAGCTCCTGGGTCGCCTCATTCGCGCGGCCGATTGCGAGCGACAAAAGTGTCGCGGCATTCGCACGATCCAGTGTGAGCTGGCCACCGAACGACGAGATTTCACCGGCCGGAAATAGCAGGCGTCCCGTGCCGCGCGAGCCGGCAAGGTCGAAGGCCAGTTTGTCGAAGACGAGGTTGTTTCCTTCGCGCAGGATGCTCGCGCTGCCGCTCGCAGGCAGCACATCCGGCACGGCGCGGTCAGCCATCACGAAGGCCTTGCGCAGATCCTTCGATTTCAGAGTAAGCGCGAGCACAGGCTCGAAACGCCCGTCCGCGCCGAAACGAAACTCGCCTTTCGTCGCGATCTCGGTCTCCGGCAAACGGAGCA
>JAKFYO010000341.1 GCA_021730825.1 Hyphomicrobiales bacterium | reverse complement strand
CTAGAGAAAGCGCTGCTATCGTCCAATCGTCTTCCGGAATTCCGGCGGACATCAGCTTCAGGGTTCTGGCGTGTCGTACTCAAATTTTTGAGGCGGGGACGTTTTGTCTCAAAAAAGCGATCGATCACGCGATCGCGGCGATACCCCGAAGCGGAAGTGACGGCGCAGGCGGACCAATAAATACCCGATGGCAGCATCGGGATAAAAATAACGAAATATCCGGCGCGGGCTTTGCCTGCATGCCGAGCGGGGCGGCGATGAAACAAGAACTCGAGTTATTCCGGCACGATATTTTCTCTATTCGCATTGGGGCTTTGTCATGCAGGAGCCCCAGATCGCGATGTTTGCGACGAAACTGACTTCGCCGATCTCGTCTAATCAATCCAATTCCCAATTCCGGCAATGCAATTCCAGCGCGTATCCGCGCAGGCTGTAGCGCCGTCACCAAGCAAGGTGGAGCGAAGCATGAACGTTCCGAAGAAAAATACTGAAGCTGGCGCGGAAGATCGCGCATCCGGCGAAGCGCACGCGGCGCGATGGGATCGCATCCGCAAGAAGTTGCGCGCCGAGCTCGGCGAAGAGACTTACATGAGCTGGTTTGCGAGCCTTCAGCTCGTCGATTGCGACGGCCGCAACGTTCGCCTTTCGGTGCCGACCCGCTTCCTGAAATCCTGGATCGAAGAACATCACTTCGAGCGCCTGAAAGGTCACTGGCAGACCGAAGTTTCCGGTGTCGAGAAGGTGGAACTGATCGTCCGCACCGCCGTCATGCGCACGCAGGTGGCGGGCGAGAAGGTCGAAGCCACGGTACTCGCAAATCCGGAAGCCGATCGCTTCGGCAAGCGCGTTGCGATGCGCGGTACCGGCAATGTCCGCGCCGACGGTCCGGTCGGCTCGCCGCTCGATCCGCGCATGACGTTTGCGACCTTCATCGTCGGCAAGCAGAACGGTCTCGCGCATGCCGCGGCGAAACAAATCGTCGAAGCCGGAACCAATGCAAACGGCGCCCCGCGCTTCAATCCGCTTTACATTCATGCCTCGGTCGGTCTCGGCAAGACGCATCTTCTGCAGGCGATCGCTCACGCTTACGATGTGCAAGGCAAGCGCGCGGTCTATCTCACCGCCGAGAAGTTCATGTATGGCTTCGTCGCCGCTTTGAAAAATCAGTCGGCAATCGCCTTCAAGGAAGCGCTACGCGGCATCGATGCGCTCATCATCGACGATCTCCAGTTCCTGCAAGGCCGCGCGGTGCAGCAGGAGTTCTGCCATACGCTGAACGAATTGACCGATGCCGGCCGTCAGGTTGTGGTAGCCGCCGACCGTCCGCCGGTCGAGTTGGAAAATCTCGAGGACCGCGTTCGCTCGCGCCTCGGTGGCGGGCTCACCGTCGAAGTCGGCCCGATGGACGAGGAACTTCGCCTCAACATTCTGATGGCCCGCGCCACGCTTCTGAAAGCGGAAGACATGCGCTTCGAGGTGCCGCCGCAGGTACTCGCGCATATCGCAGGTCAGGTGACGCAGTCCGGCCGCGATCTGGAAGCCGCGGTCACGCGCCTCCTGCATCACAGTCAGTTCTACAAGAAAGCGGTTACGACCGATCTTGCCGACGAAGTGATCCGCGATCTGGTGCGCCCGACCGATCCGCGCCGCATCCGTGTCGAGGACATCCTGCGGGTGGTTTCCAAGCACTACGGGGTCACCCGCGCCGACTTATTGTCGTCGCGCCGTACCGCGAACGTCGTCCGCCCGCGTCAGATCGCGATGTATCTCGCAAAAGTGCTGACCCTGAGATCGCTTCCTGAAATCGGGCGCCGCTTCGGTGGCCGCGACCACACCACGGTGCTGCACGCGGTCCGCAAGATCGAGGGTCTGGTGCAGGGCGATAAGGCGCTTTCCGAGGAGGTCGAGGTCTTGAAGCGAATGCTGATGGAGTAAGCCTTTCCGGGCTTGCACGCTGCGCCTGTACCCTTAATGTGACGATCCCGGCGGCGTCCGGCGGCCTCTGATCCAGGCCGGCGCGCCGCCGGAATAGTCTCCGCATCCAGGTCTATTCCGCGTCTATTCCGGGTTTCATTCCATGAAGGTCACGATCGAACGCGCGCAACTCGCGAAATCTCTCGCCCACGTTCACCGTGTGGTCGAACGCCGGAACACGATCCCCATTCTCGCGAATGTGCTCTTGCGCGCCGGCAAAACCAGCATCGAGCTGAAGGCGACCGATCTCGATCTCGAAATCGTCGAGACTGCGCCGGGCGAAGGCAAGACCACGGGCTCGACCACGGTTCCCGCGCACATGATCCACGACATCGTGCGCAAGCTCCCCGAAGGCGCGCAGGTCGAATTGCAGAGTGCCGCCGACGGCACGCAGTTACAGGTGCGCGCCGGCCGCTCGAAGTTCACGTTGCAGGCGCTGCCCGAAACCGATTTTCCGGATCTCGCCGCGGGCGAGATGACCCACAGCTTCACGGTCGCGGCAGCCGATCTTAAGCGGCTCATCGACCGCACCCAGTTTGCGATCTCGACCGAAGAGACGCGCTATTACCTGAACGGCATTTATCTGCACGCGGTCGATGCCGGCGGCGAAAAGCTGCGCGCGGTCGCGACCGACGGTCATCGTCTGGCACAAGCCGAAATCAAGGCGCCGAAGGGCGCGAAGGGCATGCCCGGCATTATCGTGCCGCGCAAAACCGTCGCCGAGGTGCAGCGGCTCATCGACGACGCCGGCGAAGAAGTGAAGGTCGAGTTGTCTGCGACCAAGATCCGCTTCTCGCTCGGCAATGCCGTACTGACCTCGAAGCTGATCGACGGCACGTTCCCGGATTACGGCCGCGTGATTCCGGCCGGAAACGACAAGACCCTGGTGGTCGATAAGAGCGAACTCATTGCGGCGGTGGACCGCGTCTCCACTGTGTCCAGCGAACGCGGCCGCGCGGTCAAGCTCGCGCTCACCGACGGCAAGCTTACGCTCTCCGTCATCAATCCGGATTCGGGCAGCGCCACCGAAGAACTCGAAGTCGAATACGGCGCGGAATCGCTCGATATCGGCTTCAACGGCCGCTATCTCCTCGACATTCTTCAGCAGATCGAAGGCGAGAAAGCGCGGTTGAAGCTCGCCGATCCCGGGTCGCCGACGTTGCTCGAGGACATGGAAGCGGCCGGCGCGCTTTACGTGCTGATGCCGATGCGGGTGTGAGCGCGGAACCCCGCGCGAATGACGTGATCCCGCACGCTCGCATCCTTAAACTCAAACTCTCGAATTTCCGCTCGTATCGGCAGGCCTCCCTCGATCTTGAAGGGCGTACCGCGCTGTTTCTGGGCGCAAATGGCGCTGGCAAGACCAACATCCTGGAAGCGATTTCCTTTTTGACGCCGGGACGAGGGCTTCGCCGTGCGACGCTGGAAGATGTTGCCGCGACCGAAGGCGACGGCTCCTGGGCGGCGGCGGCTGAAATCGACGGCGCCTTGGGCAAGGCCGCACTTGGCACCGGCATCGAGGCGCCGGGCGGCGACGAGAATTCGCCGCGCAAATCCCGGATCGACCGCGAGCCCGTGTCTTCGGCGACCGCATTCGCCGAGCATCTGCGTGTGGTGTGGCTGACGCCGGAAATGGACGGGCTTTTTCTTGGGCCTGCGAGCGAACGGCGGAGATTTCTTGACCGGCTGGTGCTTGCGATCGACGCCGAGCATAGCGCGCGTGTTTCGGGTCTCGATCGCGCATTGCGCTCCAGGAACCGGTTGCTCGAAGAGCAGAACTTCGATTCCAAATGGATGGACGCAATCGAACACGAAGTCGCGGAACTCGCGATTGCGGTTGCGGCGGCGAGAGCCGAGACGGTGAAGCGGTTAGCTACCGAGATCGAAGCGAACCGGGATGCGGCGAGCGGTTTTCCGACCGCGCAGATCGCGCTCGACGGCGAGATTGAGCGAGCGCTGGAGATCGAAAGCGCCACCGAAGTCGAGGAGCGCTACCGCGAGAAATTGCACGACAGCCGTCCGCGCGATCGCGCCGCGGGCCGCACGCTCGAGGGCCCGCACCGTTCGGACCTGATCGTGCTGCATGCGGAAAAAGCGATCGAAGCCGCACGCGCGTCCACCGGCGAGCGGAAAGCGCTGCTGGTCGGCCTGATCCTCTCGCACGCGCGCCTTGTCACTTCGATGCACGGCTTCGCGCCGATTGTGCTCTTGGACGATGTCGCGGCGTTTCTCGATGCGGAGCGCCGCGCGGCACTTTTTGCTTCGCTCGAAAAACTCGGCGCGCAGGTGCTGGTCAGCGGTGTCGATGAAAGCGCGTTTGTAGCACTCGATCGCGAAGCCGTTCGCTTCCGCGTGACACCGGGCGAGGCCGTTCGCGTCGCTTGAATTTGCCAAAAATTCCGGGCCGGAATCGGTGTTTTGAGGCTTCTTGGTCCCGCGCCTTCGCGCGCCTCGATTCGTGTCAATTTCGATAGACATTTCATCGTCTTAGCGGCCAAGAAATCGTGCCTTGCAGGCTATTTTTTCGCAGCTTTCCGCACCCCATATGAGGTAAAATCGCGGACGAAATTCAGCGTCGAATCGCACGGAAATCTCGGAACATGGCCAAGGCTGCCGGCAGCACTTCCCCCGCCGAATACGGCGCGGATTCGATCCAGGTCCTTAAAGGTCTGGACGCGGTCCGCAAGCGTCCCGGCATGTATATCGGCGACACCGATGACGGCTCCGGCCTGCATCACATGGTCTATGAGGTCGTCGACAACGCGATCGACGAAGCGCTCGCGGGTCATGCGACCGAAGTAACGGCCTCGCTGAATGCCGATGGCTCGGTGACCGTCACCGACAACGGCCGCGGCATTCCGACCGACATCCATAAGGAAGAAGGCGTTTCCGCCGCCGAGGTCATCATGACGCAGCTGCATGCGGGCGGAAAATTCAATCAGGATTCCTACAAGGTCTCCGGCGGCCTGCACGGCGTCGGCGTTTCGGTCGTCAACGCGCTCTCCGAATTTCTGGACCTCACTATCTGGCGTAACGGCAAAGAGCATTTCATGCGCTTCCGTCACGGCGACGCCGAAGCGCCGCTCAAGGTGATGGGTGATGCCGCCGGCAAGAAAGGAACGAAAGTCACGTTTTTGCCGAGCAAGGAGACCTTCACGAAGGTCGAGTTCGATTTCGCAACACTCGAGCATCGTCTTCGCGAACTCGCGTTCCTGAACTCCGGCGTGCGCATCGTGCTTTCCGACCTGCGTGGCCCTGAGCCCAAGGTCGAGGAGATGCTTTACGAAGGCGGCGTCGAAGCCTTCGTGAAATTTATCGACCGCAACAAGCAGGCACTGGTGTCGCAGCCGGTGATGATCAAGGCCGAGCATAACGGCATCGGCGTCGAGTGCTCGATCACCTGGAACGACAGCTATCACGAAGCGGTGCTCTGCTTCACGAACAACATTCCGCAGCGCGACCGCGGCACGCACTTCACGGGCTTCGCAGCGGCGCTCACCCGGCAGGTCATCAGTTACGCCGAGAACTCGGGCATTGCGAAAAAAGAGAAAGTCACGCTCTCCGGCGAAGATTGCCGCGAGGGTCTCACAGCCGTGCTTTCGGTGAAGGTGCCCGATCCGAAATTCTCGTCGCAGACCAAGGACAAGCTGGTCTCGTCCGAAGTGCGCCCGGTGGTGGAAACCATTGTCAGCGACGCGCTTTCCGAATGGTTCGAGAAGCGTCCGCAGGAAGCCAAGGCCGTCGTCGGCAAGGTCGTGGAAGCGGCATCCGCGCGCGAAGCCGCGCGCAAGGCGCGCGAACTCACGCGCCGCAAGGGCGCACTCGATATGGCGTCACTCCCCGGCAAGCTCGCCGACTGTCAGGAGCGCGATCCTGCGAAATCAGAACTCTTCATCGTCGAGGGCGACTCGGCAGGCGGCTCCGCGAAACAGGGCCGCGATCGGAAATTCCAGGCCGTGCTGCCGTTGCGCGGCAAGATCCTGAACGTCGAGCGCGCCCGCCTCGACAAGATGCTGACCTCCGAGCAGATCGGGACCTTGATCACCGCGCTCGGCACCGGCATAGGACGCGAAGACTTCAACGTAGCCAAGCTGCGCTATCACAAGATCATCATCATGACCGACGCCGACGTCGACGGCGCGCATATCAGAACGCTTCTGCTCACCTTCTTCTTCCGCCAGATGCCGGAATTGATCGAGAACGGGCATCTCTTCATCGCGCAGCCGCCGCTCTACAAGGTGATGAAGGGCAAGTCTGAGCAATATCTGAAGGACGAGCGCGCGCTCGACGATTACCTGATCGCGGGCGGCCTCGAAGAAGGCGTCTTGAAACTCGCGAACGGGCAGGAGCGCGCCCGCGCCGATCTCGCTTCTATCGTCGAGGAATCGCGTAGCGCCCGCGCGGTGCTGCGCGGATTGCACCCGCGCTACGACCGCCGTGTCGTGGAGCAGATTGCGATCGCCGGCGCGCTATCCCCGGAAGTGCTTGCCGATGCGAAAACCTCGAAGGAAGCGGCGGCTTATGTTGCGCGCCGTCTCGACGTGCTTTCGGACGAGACCGAGCGCGGCTGGCAGGGAAATTCGGACGAAAGCGGATTTCAGTTCATCCGCACGCTGCGCGGCGTGAAGGAGGTCGTGAGCGTCGATCAGGCCTTCCTGAATTCGCTGGACGCCCGCAAGCTCGACCAGATGGCGCCGCACTTGCAGGAAATCTACGCGAAGCCCGCGAAGCTCGTGCGCAAGGACGAAGAAGTTATTGTCTATGGCCCGGTCGGCCTTTACGAGGCCGCGGTCGGTACCGGCCGCAAGGGTGTTTCGCTCCAGCGCTACAAAGGTCTCGGCGAAATGAACCCGGACCAGCTCTGGGAAACCACGCTCGACATCACCGCGCGTTCGCTTCTTCAGGTGAAGGTGAAGGAAGTCGACGAAGCGGGCGACCTCTTCAGCAAGCTCATGGGCGACGAAGTCGAGCCGCGCCGCGTCTTCATTCAGGACAACGCGCTCGCCGCGAACGTGGATATCTGATCCAACCTCATCCTGAGGAGGCGCGCAGCGCCGTCTCGAAGGATGAGCGAAGTGTTATCTTCCCGGCAGCACGATCATCGTGCGGGTCTTCGGCATCAGCTCGCGCGACATCAGGATGCCGGCGCTCGGGTGCCGCTGCACTTCGTAGATCTGCCCCATCTTTTCTAGAAACCGTTGCAGCGTTCCCTCGCCGAAGATGTGCATCGGGATCGCGACCGGCGCGTCGATCTGCTTCAGCACTTCGACCATTCCGTCGGTGTTCAGCGTGAACGAACCGTCGACCGGCACCAGCACGACATCGATCCGCCCGAGCGCATCGAGGTGTGCAGGCGTCAGCGTGTGATGCAGGTGGCCGAGATGCGCGATACAGAGGCCGCCGATTTCGAAAACGAAGATCGAATTCTGGCTGTAGATCGTGCCGCCTGCCCAGTCGCGGATATTGGTCGCGACATTGCGGACGTAAACGTCGCCGAGCGTCAGCTCGTGCTTCGCGGGTTGATCGCCTTCGCCCCAGCCCCGAAGCACATGCTTGATCGAAGGATCGGGGTTTAGCGTGTAATGCGTCGAGTGCGCGCGGTTCATGGTCGCGATATCCGGGACCGCTTCCGGCCGGACATAGTCGTTGTAGTCGGTCGCAATCTTGATGCCGCCTGGGCTTTCGATCAGGAAGGTCGAATGCCCGATGAACGTAATGCTGACGGCGCTCTCGGCTTTTTTCTGCGCGAGACGGAACAAGACCTTCTGCAGCGGCGAGGGCAGGTTTGAGACGAGGCGCGGGCAACGGTCATTTGCCTGCGCGAATGCAGGGCTCACAGTGGCGAGCAGGATCAATGCGCCAAGCGCGGCAAGGCAGCCATACGGTAAGCGGAAACGCTCGTTCGCGGCCATTGCGGCATGATAGGCTGAATACTAGTGATCCGGTACTGACATTCGTATTGCGTCTCAGCAAACGCTGGTACGAATGTCAGTACCAAAGGATCACTAGCTATAATTATATTATCTAGTGTGGCTTTTGGTTCGCAGGTTCACAGACGCGCCTGCTGCCAGGTTGTGTGAACCTGCGAACCGCCACACTAGTGAAAATTGCGAGGCAGGAAATTATGGCGTTGTCGCCGGAGGAGTTGGAGCGCTACGCGCGCCACATCGTGCTTCGCGAAGTGGGCGGGCAGGGGCAGCAGAAAATCCGCGCCGCG
>JAKFYO010000272.1 GCA_021730825.1 Hyphomicrobiales bacterium | reverse complement strand
GTCGAGTTCTTTGTGCAGGATCAAGAAGCGCTTGATCTGCGCGCCGGCCATCGGGCCTTCTTCGGAAAGTGTCTTGTTCACTTCATCGACGTGTTCGGCGAGCATTTGGTAGACGCGCGGATGCGCGGCCAATTCCTGGTACGAGCCATAGATCACATTGTTGCGCTCGGCCCAGGAACCCACCGACACGAGATCGATGTTGAGCATCACGGTGACGTATTCGCGCTTGTCGCCGAGCGCGACCGCTTCCTTGATGTTCGGATAAAATTTCAGCTTGTTCTCGATGTATTTCGGCGCGAACAGCGTGCCGTCATTGAGTTTGCCGACGTCTTTTGCGCGGTCGATGATCTTCAGATGCCCGGTCTTTGGATCGAAAAAGCCGGCATCGCCGCTCTTGACCCAACCGTCCGGCGTCTTCGTTTCCGCGGTCTTCTCCGGGTCTTTGTAGTAACCGGCAAAAACGCCCGGCGAACGGAACAGCACTTCGCCGTTCGGTTCGATCTTGATTTCGACATCGGGCGACGGCTTGCCGACAGTATCGGCATAAATCTCGCCGTCCGGCTGCGCGGTGATGTACACGGCGGCTTCGGTCTGGCCGTAAAGCTGCTTCAGGTTCACGCCGAGCGAGCGGTAGTAACGGAAAATCTCCGGACCGATCGCCTCGCCCGCAGTGTAAGCCACGCGGACATTCGTGAAGCCATAGCGGTTCTTCATCGGACCATAGACGAGGATTTCGCCGAGCCAATAAAGCAGCCGCGCACCGATCGGCACCGGCTCCTTGTTCAGAATTTTCTCGCCCCACTTGCGCGCGTGCTTCAGGAAGTAATGGAACATGCCGCGCTTCACCCGGCCTGCGTCTTCCATGCGAACCATGGTGAGCGTGAGCAGGTTTTCGTAAACGCGCGGCGGCGCGAAGGCGTAGCTCGTGCCGATCTCGCGCCGGTCCTCGATGATCGTTTCCGGGCTTTCCGGGCAATTCACGGTGTAGCCCGCAACATAAGATTGTGCGTAGGAGAAAATGTGGTCACCCACCCAGGCCATCGGCAGGTATGCGATCACTTCTTCCTTTTCGGTGAGGTCATCGAATGCGTTGGCGTTTTGCGAACTGATGACGACCGAGTCGAATGTCAGCATCACGCCTTTCGGCTGACCGGTGGTGCCCGACGTATAAAGAATGACCGCTATATCGGAGCCTTTGCCCTCGGCGATCATCTTTTCCCAGGCGCTGCCCGGATACTTCGCAGGCATCGCCTTGCGGCCGATCCCCTGCACGTCGTTGATCCATTTCAGCCGGGCATGGTCGTAGTCGCGAAGTCCGCGCGGTTCGTCATAAACGATGTGCGTGATCGAAGGCAGGCGGTCGGAGATCGACAGCACCTTATCGACCTGCTCCTGATTTTCGACGACCGCGATTTTCGCGCCGGCATGCGTGAGCACGAACGCCATCTCGTCCGCGACCGCATCCTGATACACCGGCACCGGGATGCCGCCGATGGATTGCGTGGCGCACATCGACCAGTATAGCCGCGGCTTGTTCGATCCGATGATCGCAACCTTGTCGCCGCGCTCGATGCCGAGTTCTTTAAGGCCCAGCGCCAGCGCTTTCACCTCTTCTTTGACCTGCGCCCAATTCCAGGTCTGCCAGATGCCGAGATCTTTCTCACGGATCGCAGGGCGATCGCCCCGCGTAGCCGCGTTGACCAGCAGAAATTTCGGAAACGTATCGACGCTCTTGTCGATTGCGGCTTTCGCCATTGAACGCTCTCCCCGAAGTCCGGCGCGTTTTCCGCGCTCGTATTTCATGGCCCGCCAAAGAACCGCGCCATGCATCTCAAGCGTAGCAGAGTGGACGAAAATCCTACCCGCTCAACGCTCTACTTGACAGACAAACTGTACCGGAGTTGGCTATGGATGCCGCCTCAGGTTTTCTTTCGCAGTGCGAAAGGCGCGCGTTTAATCTTCGTAACGGCTGAGCTTATCGAGGTCGAGAATGGTGATTCCGCCATGCCCGACGCGAAGCATTTTCTTTATTTCCAGCGTTTGTAACGCGGCGTTGACGGCCTGCCGCGACACGCCTGAGATCAGCCCGATTTCTTCCTGCGTAATATCAAGCTGATTGTCGGCCTTCGGGACAAGTACGGGGTTGCAGAGCCACGCGATATTGCGCGCGACCTTGCCGGTCGCGTCCAGCGAACGGTCGAATTCCACGAGCGCGATGAATTGTCCGATGCGTTCGTTGAACTGTTTCACAAGGAAACGGTTGAAGCCCGCACTATTCTCGAACAGCCAGAAAAATGTGGCCGATGGCATCATCGCGAGCTTCACGTCGCGTAGCGCGACAAGATCATACTGACGGGCCTCTTTCTTTAAGACCGAGCCTTCGCCGAACCATATCCCTGCGCGCATGCCGGCGAGGGTCACGGTCTTGCCCTTCTGCGAAACCGTGCCGAGACGCACGAGACCGGAAACCACCCCGAGCCAGGGGTCGAGCTTATCGCCCTTGTGGCAAATGTAGGCGCCTTTCGCGAAAGCCTTTTCGGTTACGCCGCGCCGCGCACGCTCGATTTCTTCTTCGGTGAGCTCCGCGGACCAGAAGGCGATCTCGCGCAGGCGTTCGGCGGTGATCATGCGGGAATGGTAGCTACTCCGCGGCCGCCTGCACAGGCTGCGGTTTTGCCGCCTCGAAGCGCGCGATCAATGCCGTCTTTTCCGCGTCCACCTTGACGAGGCTTGCCGCCTTCACCGGGCCGAAACCGCGGATTTTTTCCGGCAGCGCCGCAAGCGCGACCGCGACCGCGTGGTTCGAAGCATTCAGCTTTGCAAGCAGGCCGCCGAGCATGGCTTCGTAATCAGCGATCAGCTTGCGCTCGGTCTTGCGCTCTTCGGAATAGCCGAACGGATCGAGCGCGGTGCCGCGCAGGAATTTGAACTTCGCAAGCACGCCGAAGGCCCTGAACATCCAGCCGCCGAATTCGATTTTCTTCGGCCGTCCGGAGTTCGGATCCATCCGCGCAAGAAGCGGCGGCGCGAGATAAACTTTCTTCTTCAGGTCGCCATCGAAAGTCGCTTTCAACTGCTCGGCAAAAGCGCCGTCCGTGTAAAGCCGCGCGACTTCGTATTCGTCTTTGTACGCCATCAATTTATAGAGATAGCGCGCGACCGCATCGGTAAGACCGGTTTGTCCAGGCGTCGCCTTAGCCTCTGCCGCGCGCGTTTTCTCGACCAGGGCGCGGTAGCGCTTGGCATAAGCCGCGTTCTGGTAGCCGGTAAGCATATCCACGCGCCGCGCGATCACGTCATCGAGCGTCTCGGAAAGGCGCCGCGCATCGGTCGAGACTTCCGCGGGCTTTGCGAGATTTGCGACCGACTGCGGATCGACCGCCGCGCGCCTGCCCCACTCGAAGGCCTGCTTGTTCATCTCGACGGATTCGCCGTTCAACTCGATCGCGCGAAAGATCGCGTCATGTCCGATTGGCAAACCGCCGAGCTGATAGGCATAGCCCACCAGGAACATGTTCTGCGTCACCGACGAGCCGAACAGTGCCGCGGACAATTTCGTTGCGTCGACGAAATGCGCGTGATCGGCATCGGCGGCTTTTGCGATTTCGCGCTTTAAACGCTCGGTTGGTAGCGAGAAGTCGGCGTTGCGGGTGAAGTCGCCCGGCAGCGTTTCGTGCGTATTGACGACCACCGTCGTCTCGCCCGAGCGCATCGAGGAAAGCACTTTCTTGGAACCGACAGTAACAATGTCGCCGCCAAGGATCAGGTGTGCACCACGCGCGGGCACGCGGATCGCGTAGATGTCGTCGGGATGATTGGCGAGACGCAGATGCGACGCGACCGCCCCGCCTTTCTGCGCGAGACCCGCCATGTCGATTATGCCGGCGGCCTTGCCTTCGATATGCGCCGCGGTGCCGAGCACTTGCGCGATGGTCACGATACCGGTGCCGCCGATACCCGTTATAATGACACCGAATGTGCCGTTCACTTCCGGCAATTTCGGATCGGGGAGCGCAGCGGAAGTTTTCATCGAACCGGCAACGCCAGTCGCCTTCCTCAATTTCGCGCCCGACACGGTAACGAATGAAGGGCAGAAACCCTTCACGCAGGAGAAGTCCTTGTTGCAGCTCGTCTGGTCGATGACGCGCTTGCGGCCCCATTCGGTTTCGACCGGCTGCACCGAAACGCAATTCGACTGCACGCCGCAATCGCCGCAGCCTTCGCACACGAGTTCGTTGATGATGACGCGCTTGTCGGGATCGGGAAATTCGTTGCGCTTGCGGCGGCGGCGCTTTTCAGCCGCACAAGTCTGGTCGTAGATCATCGCGGTCGCGCCGGGCGTATCCGCGAGCGTCCGCTGCACTTTGTCGAGTTCGTCGCGATGATGGATCGTCATTCCCTTCGGGAATTCGATCGAGCTCGGATATTTATCCGGCTCGTCGGTGACGAGCATGATTTTGGTGACGCCTTCGGCAGCAACCTGCCGCGCAATCGCGTCCACCGTCAGCCCGCCTTCGTGGCGCTGGCCGCCGGTCATCGCAACCGCGTCATTGAAGAGAATTTTGTAGGTGATGTTCACGCCCGACGCGATGGCGGCGCGGATCGCGAGAATTCCGGAGTGATTATAAGTGCCGTCGCCGAGATTCTGGAATACGTGATTGCGTTTCGAGAACGGCGCCTCGCCGACCCAGTTGGCACCTTCCGCACCCATGTGGGTGAAGCCCATGGTGTTGCGGTTCATCCAGATCGCCATGGTGTGGCAACCGATGCCGGCATAAGCACGCATGCCTTCCGGCACCACGGTCGAAGTGTTGTGTGGGCAGCCCGAGCAGAAATATGGCGTGCGCGTCGCGACATCCTGCGTCTGCGAAAGCGCTTCCTGCGCCTGCTTCATGCGGCTGACATCGTCGGCCATCGCATTGCTGGGTGAACGGCGGAGAACGCGTTCGCCGATCGCAATCGCAATATCGTTCGGATCGAGCGCACCCTTGGCCGGGAACAGCCACTCGCCTTTTTCGTCTTTCTTGCCGACAACGACGGGCTGGTTCTCGGTGCCGTACAATTCTTCGCGCACCTGCACTTCGATCAGCGAGCGCTTTTCCTCGACGACCATGATGAGATCGAGGCCTGAAGCGAAATCTCGCAATTCGCCCGCATCCATCGGCCACGGGCATCCGATCTTGAACAGGCGGATGCCGAGTTCGTTCGCCTTCACTTCGTCGATGCCGAGCTCGTCGAGCGCGAGCCGCACGTCGAGATAGCTTTTGCCGGTCGTGATGATTCCTATCTTCGCGTTCGGCCCGCCCGACATGATGATCTTATTGATGCCGTTCGCTTTAATATAGGCGAGCATCGCATCGCGCTTGAATTCGAAGAGCCGCGCTTCCTGCGCGAGCGCACCGTCGATGCGGCGAATGTTCAGGCCTCCCGGAGGCATTGTGAATTCGGGAATGTTGATCTTCACGCGCTCCGGCGAAACATCGACCACCGCGGTGGATTCGATCGTCTCCTTCACGCATTTAATGCCGACCCAGGTGCCGCAGAAGCGCGACATCGCAAAACCGTGCAGGCCGTAGTCGATCAACTCCTGCACGCCCGCAGGATTCAGGATCGGAATCATCACATCGACGAAGTGGAATTCGGACTGATGCGCGGTGGTGGAAGATTCGCACGTATGATCGTCGCCCATCAGCGCGATCACGCCGCCATTTTTCGAACTGCCCGCGAAATTCGCGTGACGGAAAGCGTCGCCGGTGCGGTCCACGCCCGGACCCTTACCGTACCAGATGCCGAACACGCCATCGAACTTGCCTTCGCCGGCAAGCTCGGCCTGCTGCGAACCCCAGAGCGCGGTTGCGGCGAGATCTTCGTTCAGCCCCGCCTGAAACTTCACGTCGCTCTTTTCGAGATTGCGCCGCGCGCGCATGAATTGCTGGTCGAGCCCGCCGAGCGGCGAACCGCGATACCCGGTGACGTAACCGGCGGTATTTTTGCCTGCCTGCCGGTCGCGCTCTTTCTGCATGAGCGTGAGGCGCACCATCGCCTGCGTGCCGGACAGGAAAACCAGCGGCTTCGAGAGATCGTATTTGTCGTCGAGCGAGACGTTCTGGTTTTTCGCCATTCGCGGAAACCGCCTCCCCGGCGGCCGTAACGGGGCTGATTCGGGCGCCTGGCCCTACTCTTTAAGTAGTCCAATCCTTAAGTAAGCAAAGGCTCGCATAGCGAAAGAAGAGGCGCAATTTCGTTATCCATGCATGGCCTGCAACGAAGTTTCCGCACGCATGCGCGGGCCGCAATTTGGCGCAACGCAATAGAGGCCGGCTAGCCGCCGACCGTCAGAATATGCCCGCCATCGATGACAATCGTGGAACCGGTCATCCATCGCGAGGCGTTAGAGGCGAGCAGCAGGAACGTGCCGTCGAGGTCGTCGAGCTGGCCGTAGCGCTGCATCGGCAGCTTTTGCGCCGCCTCCTTGCCCTTCGGCGAAAGTAGATAGTCCCGGTTGATGTCGGTCGTGATGTAGCCGGGCGCGATAGCATTCACGCGGATGTTTTTGCGCGCGACTTCAAGCGCAAAACCCTTGGTGAACTGCACCACCGCCGCTTTCGCCATGTTGTAAGCGACGATATTGCGCTCGACGGTGAAGGCGGCAATCGAAGCGGTCGTGATGATCGCGCCTGGCTTGTTCGCAGCCAACATGCGCTTTGCCGCTTCGCGCGAATTGAAGAACACAGCGTCCATGTCGAGCGCCATTAGTTTTCGATATTCGTCTTCCGGCATTTCAAGAACTTTGCCGAGCCGCGCCATGCCGGCATTCGCCACGAACAAATCCACCGTTCCGAATTTTTTCTCGGCGGCATCGAAGGCCTTAGCCATGCTCGCATTGTCGGTGACATCGCAAGCGACACTCATCGCCTTGCCCCCAGCCTTCTCGATGCGCGCCGCGATTTCCTTGAGCTTGTCTTCGCGCCGCGCGGTAAGCACGACCGAAGCACCGTTCGCCGCCGCCACTTCCGCGAAGCGCTCACCAAGTCCGCTCGATGCGCCAGTGATTAGCGCGACGCGGCCCTTAAGATTGAAAACATCAGCGGCGAGTGGCGAGCTAAGAGTCATGCATTCCTCCACACGGTACGCCGCGTGGCGCACTCGTTCCGCTCATTATACATAAAGAGAAGAAATCAGAACGGCAGCAGGCGCTCGTAGGCGAGATAGCCGGTAAGCAGAAGCAGCCCGAAGGCGATTACGATTAGCGCACCAAATACTTCAATGGCGCGAAGCATGAGTTCACTTCTTCCGCCCATCGCTCCGGTAAGCCGCACCGCAAGGCTCTTTCCAAACACCGCAAGCAAGGCAATGCAGGTCACCGTGATCGCAACACCCGCCCCCATCGCGAAGGTAGAAGCGACCCCGATCAGGAAAATTCCCTGTGCAAGCGCAAACACGAGCACGAGGATCGCGCCCGAGCACGGCCGCAGGCCAGCCGCCACCGCGGCGATCATGCCGCGCTTGAACCAGTCCTCGCCTTTCAGTTCCGCGGGCTCTGGTCCATGCGAATGACCATGATGGTCGTGCGCATGATCGTGGTGATGCGCATGATTGTGACCGTGGTGATGGTCATGTTCATGATGATGGTCGTGCGCGTCCGGCTTTCCGCGCCAGGCCGCGACAAAAGCCGCGCCCTTCTTCCAGAACAGATAAAGCCCCAAGAGCACGATCAGCGAATAGGCGACGATCTCGATCACGTTCGCCGCGATATTCATGTTCCGCGCGGTCGTGCCGAACACGAGGACGGCAATCCCGACAAAGGCGACTGCAACGCTTGCCTGCACGAAGGCCGAGATTGCCGCGAGCAGCGCGCCGCGTTTCCAGGTCGCGTTATCGGCAAGCATATAAGAAGCGATCACCGCTTTGCCGTGACCGGGCCCTGCGGCGTGGAAGATGCCGTAGAGGAACGAGATCGAAATCAGCGCCCAGGCCGCCGAGCCGTCTTTGGTCGCGGCTTTGATCGTGTTCCGAAGCTGATCGTAGAACGACGCCTGCTGCGCAAAAATCCAGCCGAAGAAGCCGCTCGTTGGCGGCGGCGGCGCATTGCGCGGCGGTCCGAAGGCGGATTGCGCGAGCAACGGCTCGGCGAACAAAAAGATCGCGGCAAGCGCGAGCACAAAAGCGCAAGCAACCCGGAGCATTTCGGCTTTCTTCACCGGGCTTCTTACTTGCACGTGACGATCACGCTGTTCGCGAATTGCGCGC
>JAKFYO010000023.1 GCA_021730825.1 Hyphomicrobiales bacterium | reverse complement strand
CGGTGAAGGACCAAACCGATCGCGTCTGCCCGCAACCGCAGCCCGCGAAGGCGGCCGAAGCGGTTCCGCAAAAGCAGACGCGCAGCCTGTTCTTCTGGCAATAGCGCCGCGCGCTCCGTTCTTGTATTTACGCGCGCGGATGTAGGTCGCGGATTCTCCGCGGCGCTTTGTATTTTTAGCCATGCCACTCAATATCAAAATCGCCGTGGTCGGCGCAGGCGCGATCGGCAACCTCCTCGGCGCATTGTGGACGCGGGCAGGGGAAGACGTGACCATGGTCGTGCGCCCGTCGCGCGTCGAGGCGCTACGTGCATCGGGATTGCGTGCGAGCGGGCTTGCCGGTGAGTTTCATGTCACGCCTAAGGTTGCGGCGGAGATTCCGCCTGGCACCGACTACGCGGTCTTCACGATGAAGACACAGGATCTGGCAGAGGCCGTGCGTGCACAAAAAATTGCGCTCGGCACCGCAACTGTCGTGACGACACAGAACGGCGTGCGTGCCCGCGAGATCGTGCTGTCGGAGCGTGGCGTCGAGCCGATTACTGCGACGCTCCTTCTGAATTCTTCCACGCTTGAACCCGGCACCGTCCGCTATAACCGCGCGGCTGAAACGATGCTCGGCGCAACGCACGCCGAGAAACGCCATGCGCTGCCTGTATTGAAGCGCCTCTTTGAGCTGGTTGCGCCGGTCCATGTCACCGACCAGATCGAGAGCGCGATGTGGTCGAAGCTCGTCATCAACGCGTTGACGAACAGCGTTCAGGCGCTGACCAACAAGCCGCTTAACGAGTGCGTGCGCGATCCAATAATTTCAAAGCTTGCTGTCGCGCAACTGAAAGAGTCTTTCAGCGTGCTTCGTGCAGCGGGTATCCAGCTTATCAATATGCCTGGCGCGCCGATGAAGCTGTTTTCGCGCGTGCTCTCGTTACCGTCTTTCGTCGGAAAAATGATCTTGCGCAAAAACCTCGGACGGCAGGATCAGGCCTGGCTTATGACCTCGACGCTGCAAAGTTTGCTGCGCAAACAACCGACCGAGATCGATTACCTGAATGGCGAGTTTGTGCGGCTCGGCGAGAAAATAAATTTTCCCACGCCGATCAATCGCGCGATTGTCGAAGCGATCAAGCAAATTGAAAAGACCGGGAAGTTTCTGTCGAGCGAAGAAATCAAAGCGATGATCGGAAAATGACCTTTCGTCCTGCAACCAAAGCCGACGCTCCGGCGCTCGCTGAACTGGTGAACTACGCAGGCGAGGGCATGCCGCTTTATCTCTGGACCAAGCTCGCGAGAGACGGCGAAGACCCCTGGAATGTGGGCCGTGCCCGCGCGTCGCGGGAAGAAGGCGCTTTCTCCTATCGCAACGCGACCGTGATCGAGCAGGATGGCGAATGCGCCGGATGCCTGATCGGCTACGAAATTCCGGATGTGCCGCAGCCGGTTTCGCCTGACATGCCTCCGATGTTCGTTCCGTTTCAGGAACTCGAAAATCTCGCGCCCTCGACCTGGTACATCAATGTGCTGGCGGTGCAGCCGAAGTTTCGCAATCGTGGATTAGGCGTGAAGTTGATCGAACTTGCGGAAGATACCGGCCGCAAGGCAGGCAAGCGCGGGATGAGTTTGATCGTTGCCGACAAGAATTTCGGGGCGCAGCGGCTTTATTTACGTCAAGGCTACACGCGGCGCGCATTACGCAAGATGGTGATCGAAGATTGGAATACGGAGAACGAGGCGGGTTTGCTGCTCGTCAAAGACTTCTAGCGAAACGCAATCTGAATCCCCGGCAGTCTCAACCCATGCACTTCCGTGTGCCATGTCTCTCCGCCCGCAACAGG
The DNA here is from genome assembly GCA_021730825.1 of Hyphomicrobiales bacterium. GTDB lineage: Bacteria > Pseudomonadota > Alphaproteobacteria > Rhizobiales > Xanthobacteraceae. The sequence goes on along the minus strand of JAKFYO010000023.1, from coordinate 6,426 downwards.
CCACGCCTTCGTTACCGTCCCCGTGGTGATGATCTCGCCCGCCGCGACAGGCGGGTTATGCGGATCGTCTTTCAGCAAATCCAGCAGGTGCTTGATCGCAAACAAGGGCCCGTCTAGCACATTGCGCGCGTGGCCTTTATCGGCAAACTTACCGTTTCGATAAAGCGAGATTTCGAAATTCGTAAGTGGGCCGAGCCATGCCGCGCGGCTGGTCACGACGAAAATCTTCTGGCCAAGAAAGAATGCGCCGTGCAGTGCGTTATTCGCGACCGTATCTGGCGCCGCGAACTTCCAGCCCGGATAATGCGACTGCACGATCTCGAAGCCATGCGAAATCCAGTCCACGCAATCCAGAATTTGCGCGGGCGACATGCCGGCCTGCGGTGCGCGCGAGAAGTGGAATGCAATCTCGGGCTCCAGCCGCGGCTCGGCGAATTTTGAAAGATCGATATTCCGCTGAGCGGAAGCATCGAAAAGCGTCGTGTCGTACAAGTAGCCCCAGATCGGCGCGAACACCTTGTATTCGTCCCAGATCGTGCGGTTGGTGAAGCCGATCTTGCGGCCGAGCACCTTCTCGCCGCGCGCCGTGCGTAAGCGCCGCATCTCGGCGACGACAGCATAAGCCTGTGGCATCTCGATCCCGGAGAACGCGGCAAGCCGCTTCTGATGGTCGAGCGCGTCTAGAATTTCGGCGGCCTTCGCGGTGGCTTCAAATGTCTTCATTGCAGTATGATCAGCCTTGCACTGCCGGTGTTGACATGGGCGCGCTTTCGTAGCCCCATCCCGGCCAAATTAGAAACAATCAGGCGAGAGAGACAATGTATTCGGACGTTTCCCTGCATATCAACGGCGAATGGACCAAGGGCGCGGAAGGCAAAAGCGAGCCGATCCTGAACCCCGCGACCGGCGAGAAAATCGGGACACTTGCACACGCGACCAAGCCCGATCTCGACAAGGCGCTCGCTGCTGCCGATGCGGGCTTCAGGGTCTGGAAGAAAACGCCTGCCGACACGCGCTACAAGACCTTGCGCAAGGCCGCCGACATCATCCGCTCGCGCGCCGACGACATTGCGAAGATCATGGTGCTGGAGCAGGGCAAGCCGCTCGTCGAAGCCAAAGGCGAAACGCTACTCGCCGGCGACATCATGGACTGGTTTGCGGAAGAGGCGCGCCGCACTTACGGGCGCGTCATCCCCGCGCGCGGCGAGAATATCTATCAGCTCGTCGTGAAAGAGCCGGTTGGCCCGGTCGCGGCCTTCACGCCGTGGAACTTCCCGATCAACCAGGCGGTGCGCAAAGTTTCCGCGGCGATTGCCGCGGGCTGCTCGATCATCCTGAAAGGCCCGGAGGAAACGCCGGCTTCCTGCGCGGCACTCGTGCAGGCCTATCTCGATGCGGGCGTGCCGCAAGGCGTGCTGCAACTCGTCTACGGTAATCCGGCGGAGATTTCTTCTTACCTTATTCCGCATCCGGTGATCCGCAAGATCACCTTCACCGGCTCGACCCCGGTCGGCAAGCAGCTTGCGTCGCTCGCGGGCCTGCACATGAAGCGCATCACCATGGAGCTTGGCGGCCACGCGCCGGCAATCGTGTTTGATGATGCGAATGTCGATGTTGCGGTAAAGGTCTTGAACGCAAACAAGCATCGTAACGCCGGTCAGGTTTGCGTGGCGCCCACGCGCTTCCTCGTGCACGAAAAAGTCTTTGGCGAATTCGTCGAGAAGTATACGGCCGCTTCCAAGAAGCTGAAAGTTGGCGACGGTTTGGACAAGGACTCGCGCATGGGTCCGCTTGCAAACACCCGCCGCGTCGATGCGATGGAGTCTTTCGTGGCCGACGCCGTGCAGAAGGGCGCCAAGATCGAGACCGGCGGCAAGCGCATCGGCAACAAGGGAAACTTCTTCGAGCCGACCGTGCTGACGAACATCAACAACGACATGCGGATCATGAATGAGGAGCCGTTCGGCCCGCTCTCGCCGATCTCGTCGTTCTCGTCGTTCGATTCGGTGGTCGAAGAGGCAAATCGTCTGCCATTTGGTCTTGCGGCCTACGCCTATACGAATTCGGCAAAGACTGCTTCCGCGATCGGCGCTGCGTTCGAAAGCGGCATGGTGTCGATCAATCACCACGGCCTGGCGCTTCCCGAAGTTCCCTTCGGAGGCGTAAAGGATTCCGGCTATGGTTCCGAAGGCGGCTCCGAAGCGATCGAGGCCTACCTGAACACGAAGTTCATCACGCAACTCGGTATCTGATCCCGGATTTCGGCGCGGGGATTAACCCTCGCGTTCACCTTCTTCAGACACGCCGCGCGACACCCTCGCGCGGCGTGTTATCGTTTCTGAATGAGGGTTTTTCTGGCCGCGATCTTGGTGATGCTTCCGCTGGCAGCTAGCGCGGAACAGTTCTCGCTTCGCTGCGAAGACGGCGAATTCAAGCCGCTGCTTTTCACCTTCGACACGCAGGCAAAAAAAGCGATCTACGAGTCGCCGTCGCAGGAAGACCCGATGCCGGGCACTATTTTGCGCTCGGCCGGTAAATCCTTCCTGTTCAGCGTGCAGAGCATCGGGCCGGAGTTTACCGATTTCATCTGGAACGAGGGCGCGTCTGAAATGCGGATCGGCCTGCGCGGTACGCCGTTCCAGCGCACTTTCCCCTGCGCGGAAATCCCGCTCAGGCCGGTTGTAGCGTTGTTCGAGACGCTCTGGCCGAAACCTTAAACCTCACGAAATCGCGAACGGCCCGCCACTCGACCCGGTCATGGTTGCAGGCTAGGGATTGCCGCGGGCAAAAGGACTTATCCGGCGATGGCAGACGATCCGAACGCGCTCCGGCCGGGCGCGGCGATCGCGGGCTACCACATCATTCGCGTTCTCGGCGCGGGTGGTTTCGGCATCACATACGAAGCCGACAGCCCATTCACAGGCAAGCGCGTTGCGATCAAGGAATTCTTCCCGCGCGGCATCGCTTCGCGCGAGGGCGATACGCGGATCGTATATTCGCCGCGCGATGCCGAGGTCGTCGAGTGGGCGCTGAAGCGCTTCGAATCTTCCACGCTCGACCAGTGCAGGCTGAAGCACCCGAACATCGTCGATGTCGTTCACTATGTGAAGGACAACGGCAGCGGCTACATGATCATGGAATATGTCGAGGGCGAAACCCTCGAGCATTTCCTGCGCGGGCAGGGGGCGCCGCTCACGCCGGAAGAGCTTGAGCCGTTGCTTTCGCCGGTGCTTGGGGCGCTCGACTATCTGCACCGGCAGCGGTTGATCCACCGCGATATCGCGCCGGACAACATCATGATCCGTGCCGACGGGCGCCCGGTGATCATCGACTTTGGCGCGATCAAGCTGATCGAGCAGGAAACGCAGCTGCGCTCGAACCCGCGCTCGTTTGCGGTGATGAAGCAGTTTTATTCGCCGCCTGAGCAGATCGAAGCCGACGGCGAGCTCGATCACCGCGCGGACATCTATTCGATGGGAGCCGTGCTTTACCGTGCATTCGCGGGAAGACCGCCGGCAAGCGCTGAAGAGCGAATGCAGAAGCTCGCCTATGGAAAGCCGGACCCTTACGTCCCGCTTTACGATCTTGCACCGGAACTCTCACCTGAAATTACAGACGCGATTGATCGCGCGCTTTCGTTTAATGCCGGCGACCGGCAGGCCGAGATTGCCGAGCTTCGCGGCGATCTCGGTTGGCTTGAAGGCGGCGAGCGCACGGAGATCGTTCGGGAGAGGGCGCCGGAGCGCGACTTCGACCAAGTGCGCTCGCGCTCGCGATTGCCCTGGCTGTTGCCGTTAATCGGAATTGTAGCACTTGGTATTGCAGTTGCTTATCTGAATGGGTTGATAACGTTTCCGAAGTTTGGCGGCGAGGCCGTGCACGCCGAGACGCCTGCACCGAAGCTCGATGAAGTAAAAGAAATTCCACAGATGCAGGTGAAGCCGGCGGAGGACGCGAACGCGCCGAAGCCGGATACCGGACCGCAAACACCAGCCGCACTTGCCAAACGCTATACCGGCGAAGTCGTTTTCTATCGCGTAGTGGAAAACAGCGCGGAGCAGGCGCTGACAAATTGCGTGCCCGGCAGGCGCGCGGCGTTCAGCGTTGAACTCGACGGCACGGCGCTACAGATTATCTATAGCGGCAATACTTTCGTGACCGAAATAGACGCTGACGGCTCCTTCGATTTCCAGAGCGGTGCGAGCGAAACCACCGGGCTGTTCGCTCGCAAGCTGCGCTACAGCGGAAAAATCACGCCGGAAGCGCTCGAGGGCGAGTTCGTAAGCACGAACGATCGCGGCTCCTGTTACGGGAAATTGACGGCAAGGCCTGCGCCTGCGGCGCAATAAGAAAGTTCCATCGCGGCTCCGTGATCGGGTTTGTGATGACGATCACGCACTTCCCCCGCGTGGGGGAGTAAAGGTATCTTCGCAAGCCGCGCGCTTCGCGGCGCTCTAAATGGTGCGATCCGATGGCGATTCAGAACGATCCGAACGCGCTAAAGGTTGGCTCGAAAATCGCGGGCTACGAAATTCTGCGCGTGATCGGCTCCGGCGGCTTCGGCATTACCTATGAGGCCATGAGCCCGGTTACCGGTAAACACGTCGCGATCAAGGAGTTCTTCCCGCGCGGCATTGCCTCGCGCGAAGAAAGCACGCGCATCGTATTCGCGTCTCGCGATACGGATATCGTGGCATGGGCGCTGAAGCGGTTTGAGTCCTCGACCACGGATCAATGCAAGCTGAAGCATCCGAATATCGTCGATGTCATTCACTATGTAAAAGACAACGACACCGGCTACATGATCATGGAGTATGTCGAGGGACAAACTCTCGAGGAGTGGCTTCGCAAGAAGCCTATGCCTCCTTCGGCCGCCGAGCTACGCCCACTGGTCGAGCCTATCTTCGGTGCGCTCGCTTATCTGCACTCGCAGAAGCTGATCCACCGCGACATTGCGCCCGACAACATCATGGTGCGTGCAAGCGGTACCCCGACCATCATCGACTTCGGCGCGATCAAGGTGATCGAGCAGCAGACCCAGCTCCGCTCGAAAACGAACCGCTCTTTCAGCGTCTCGAAACAGTTCTACTCGCCGCCGGAGCAGGTGCAGGACAAAGCCGATCATCTCGATGCGCGTGCCGATGTTTATTCGCTGGCGGCCACGATCTATCGCGCGTTGGGCGGCCGCCCGCCGGTGTCGGCGGAAGAACGCACGCAGCAGATTGCTTTCGGCAACGGCGATCCGTTACAGCCGCTCGGTACGCTCGCGCCACGGCTAAACACGGAGTTTGCCGCGGCGGTCGACCGCGCGCTTGCTTTCAATACCCGAGATCGCACGGCTTCGATTGAGGCCTTCCGCGATGAGATCGGATGGGGTGGCAATACCGCTGCGACGGTCGCAGTTTCAGGCAACGAAGCGGCACCTCGCTTTCAGCCGCTGCCGTATTCCGCACCGGCGCCCGCGCCGGATTTCATAGCAAGAAAAACGTCGCGCCACTGGTTTGGTGCCGCTGCCATCGCGGCGGCGATTATACTGGTGTTCGTTTTCGTCGGCGCGAACTGGCTCAATCTGTTCGGCACACGAGGGCCCACCGTTATCGTGCAGCAGCCGCCTCCGGTGCTGACGAGGCAGCCTCAACCGGCACAGCCCGCGCAACCGCCGGCACAAATCGCGACCAAGACCGAAACGCCGCGTGCGCCCTCGCAGCCGCCGGCAGTGACGCCGAAGGCCGAAACCAAAGCCGATCCGCAAGCTGACGCGCAGCGTGATTTCGAGGCGGCGCAGCGCATCGATACGCGCGAGGTCTATGAGCAGTTTCTGAAGCAGCACCCGGACGGTTTTTACGCACAGCTCGCCCGCGCGCAGATCCAGCGGCTTGCCGCCGCGGACCTGAACGCGCTGACCGTAAAATTGAATGTCGAATTGCGGCGTGTCGGGTGCGGCATCATCGCCTCCGATGCTTCATGGAGCGATGAATCGCGCAAGGCGCTGACTGCGTTTAATCAATATGCCGCGACGAAGTTCGATGTCGGCACACCAAGCGCCGCCGCGCTCGATGCGGTGCAGGCAAAGGCCTCGCGCGTATGTCCGCTGGTTTGCGCCCCCGGACTTGTGGCGGCGCCGAACGGGTCCTGCGTAAGCCCGCAGCCGCGGCCTCCGGTCGTTCGGAACGATGCGCCGCCAAAAGGCAAGCTGGTTTGCCGTTGGGGCGACTTTAATAAGGGCGAACAGCCGCACCGTCAGGTCTGCGAAGTGCAGTGACTATCCCGGCAGAAACGCAACCTGCCTTGAATCGGTGACAGGCAAAACCTTCGCGCCATAAAGCGCTTCAAGATTTTCGCGCGTAATTGCGGTGCGATAGTTCAGCCCGCAAGCACCCGCGTCGAAGGAAATGCGACTTCGATCAGTGTGCCCGCGTTCACGGT
>JAKFYO010000111.1 GCA_021730825.1 Hyphomicrobiales bacterium | reverse complement strand
ACACGCCGTTCTGATGCCAGGCGAGCGCCGTCACCTCGCCACCTTCAGGACCGCGGATGAGAATCTCGGCGGCATCTGAAATCCGCACCATCATCACCATGCCGTCAGTATAGCCGACCGCGACCGCTTCTTTGTCCGGATGACAGGCGACGCACGAAACGCGCGAGCCTTCGCGTGCGGGCGCGAGCATGCCCGGATCTTTTCCCATCGGTCCGTCTTTTGTGCCGAACGGCCAGAGGATCACGGACTCCGCGCCGGAGGTGGCTAACAGCTTGCCGTCATGGCTGAACGATAGCGAGCGCACCCGCATCGGATAGCCCGACATACGCATGTGTTTGTTGTCGGCGAGCCGCCAGCCATGCATCGCGGACTCCTGCATGCTCGTGATCAGAAATTTTCCGTCCGGCGACCACGTCACCCCGAGATGCGAGCCCTTCCATTCGAGAAATTCCGGCTTGGTGTCGGAGTTCGGAAACCAGAGCGAGACGCCGTTGTAATGCGCGACCGCGAGGCGAAAGCCTTTCGGCGCAAAGCAAAGCCCGCCGACGGTGCTGGGCACTTCCAGCGTCTTTTCGCTCTTCTTGGTTTTCACGAAAGCGGTTTTGCCGGCCGACCACGCAATCGCACAGTCAGGACCGAGCGCTACATGATCGATCCATTTATTCTTGATTTCGGCGAGCATCTCGACAACGCCTTCAACATCTGTCGCAACGACGCGGCCGTCATCGCCGCAGGTAATAATTTTCTCGCCGTCGCAAACGGCTTCGAGAATTCCGGCGTTCGGATGCGCGGCGACACGCTTGCCGTTCAGAAAAACGATCTCGCCTTCGCCGGTCGCAAACACGGCCTCTTGGCCAAGAAAGCCGCAGGCGACGACATGCGCGCCCGCCTCGCAAGGCGTGACCAGTTCAGCGACGGAGCGAACTTCGTTTTCGGACATCGGCGTGGAAAATCAGCGCGCGTCGTCTTTGCAGACGGCTTGGCCGAACGGACCCTTGGGCTTCAGCCAGTCGCCACACTTGTCGCATCCGGAAACCGACACCGCGAGCGCGCCGAGGAGGAAGAGCGTGGAGATACGCTTGATCATGCCTCTTTATATACGCCCCTCATCCGCAGGCCAATTATTTCGAGACGCAGGCCTCAAAGCCCTCGCGCAGCGCCTTTTCGTTCAGATCGCGGCCGATGAAAACGATGCGGCTCTCGCGTTTCTCGTCCGCACGCCAGTCGCGCTGATGATCGCCCTCGAACATCATGTGCACGCCCTGCATCACGTAACGCTGCGGATCGTCCTTGAACGACATGATGCCTTTCGCGCGCAAAATGTTAGGCCCCTGAATCTGGCTGACATTGTCGATCCAGGCGAAGAAGGTCTTCGGATCGAGCGGCTCATCGGCTGAGAACGAGAACGACTGCACATCGTCATCGTGATGATGATGGTGGCCGGCTTCCAGAAATTCGGGTTCGATCGCGAGAATGCGGTCGAGATCGAACGCGCCCTGCGAGAGCACGGCGTCTAACGGCAGGTCGCTCCGCGTCGTGCGGTGAATTTTCGCGAACGGATTGATCGCGCGGATGCGCAGCTCGACGTCTTTCAGTTCGTCCGCGGTCACGAGATCGGACTTATTCAGAACCAGCACGTCCGCGAAAGCGATCTGGTTTTTCGCTTCCGGCGCGTCCTTCAAACGATTCTTCAGCCACTTCGCATCGACCACGGTCACCACCGCATCGAGCGAAGTTTTGCCGCTCACGGTCTCATCGACGAAAAAAGTCTGCGCAACCGGCGCCGGATCGGCAAGACCCGTGGTCTCGACCAGGATGCCGTCGAACTTTCCTTTGCGCTTGAGCAAGCCGTCGATGATGCGGATGAGGTCGCCGCGTACCGTGCAACAGACGCAGCCGTTATTCATCTCGAAGACTTCTTCGTCCGCGCCGACGATGAGGTCGTTGTCGATGCCGATCTCGCCGAACTCGTTCACGATCACGGCGTATTTCTTGCCGTGCGGCTCGGAGAGAATGCGGTTCAAAAGCGTGGTCTTGCCGGCACCTAAATAGCCGGTCAGCACCGTTACCGGGATTTTATCGGACATGAATAAGCTCGTGAGCGTTGAAGCCGGGATATAGGGGTGCAAACCCGAAGGCTCAAGCCTCAAGATGCTGGCTTGGCGTAAGGCGTTTGCGCAAACCGCCCACCGGGCCAAGCACCACCGACAACGCATAGAAGATGCCCGCGGCGAGAATGACGGCGGGTCCGGTCGGCAGATTGGCGTGGAACGAAACCAGCAGGCCGCCGACACCCGAAACGACGCCGATTGCAACCGAAATCGCGGCCATACGCGTGACATCCTGGGTCCAGAAGCGCGCCGCAGCAGCCGGCAGCATCATCATGCCGACCGCCAGAAGCGTACCGAGCGCGTGAAACGCCGCGACGAGATTGAGTACGACCAGCGAGAGAAACAGAAGATGCACAACCGTACCGGAGCCGCTCACCGAGCGCAGAAAACCCGGATCGACGCATTCGAGCACCAAGGGCCGCCAGATCAGCGCAAGCGCAAAAAGGCTGAAGGTCGTGAACGACGCAATGACGAGGAGCGTCGGATTGTCGAGCGCAAGCACCGAGCCGAACAACACGCGAAAGAGATCGACATTCGATCCTTTGAGCGAGATCAGCGTCACGCCGAGCGCAAGCGAAACCAGATAGAACGCGGCGAGCGCTGCATCCTCTTTCAGTTCAGTGAAGCGCGCGACCAGCCCCGCCGCCACCGCGACCGCGATACCGGCGGCAATCCCGCCTACCGTCATTGCGAATAGATCCAACCCCGCGACAAGAAAGCCAAGTGCCGCACCCGGCAATATCGCGTGCGCCATCACGTCGCCTGCGAGCGACATGCGCCGGAGCATCAGGAAAATGCCGATAGGCGCCGCGCTGAGCGAAAGAATGATCACACCCGCGAGCGCGCGGCGCATGAAGTCGAATTCCGCAAAAGGCGCGATGAATAAGTCGTACATGGCAGTTGTTTAAGCCGCGTCTTCGCAGATGCCGGCACGGTCGTCGAAGGCTTCGCTCATGCGGCGCGCCTTCAAGAGATTTTCGGCAGACAGCGTTTCCGCAGTTTTGCCCCACGCCACCGGTTCGCGCGCCAAGAGCAGCGCTTCTGGAAAATGCTGTCTGACAAGTTCGAAGTCGTGCAGCACCGCGACTACCGTGCGTTTCTCGCCGTGCCAGCGATGCACAAGTTCGAGCAAATCCGCAACGGTCTTGGAGTCGAGCGAGGCGAACGGCTCGTCGAGCAAGATCACGCGCGCATCCTGCAAGAGCAGCCGCGCGAACAGCGCCCGCTGCATCTGTCCGCCTGAAAGTGTGCCGATCGCGCGAGGCTCGAAGCCGCGCAGGCCCACGGTCTCGATCGCGGTCGCAATCTCCTCGCGATCCTTCGCACCGATACCGCCGAGCAGACCAGCGCGTTTCCACAATCCCATCGCGACCAGATCGTAAACCGAGATGGGAAAACTCCGGTCGATTTCCGCGATCTGCGGAAGATAAGCGATGTCCCGCGCATTCACATCGTTACGCGAAATTTTTCCGCCGAGCGGACGCAGCACACCCACGATGCCCTTGAGCAATGTCGACTTGCCGGCACCGTTCGGGCCAACGACTGCAAGCAGCGTGCCCTCGCCGATCTCTCCGCTGAGATGATGCACCGCGGGATGCCGGTCATAGCCAAGCGTTAAATTTTGAAATCCAAGTGCGGTTGCCATGCTGTTTCCTGCGCCTAGCGCACGACGAGATAAACGATGACCCAGATCAGCGCGGAGAATGCGAAAGCAATGCTCAATCGCACCGCAGCGGAAAGCCGCAGCAGCGAAATTCCTGTCTGCACCACGGGCGGCCGAGCGTGGGAATGCGCGTGATCGTGAGGGCTATGCATTGTTACATTATATCAATTCTTGGCATTGCTGCAAAGCGGCAGGCAACGTCGCGGCCATCTGCCTTTTTTCGGCTTTGACCGGAATATTTTCGCTCGCGTTTCCACCCGCTACCCGCTAAGGGACTCGCCCTAAAAACCAGCCAAGCAAATAAGATGGTTGGAATACATAACTTCTGGGAGGAAATCGGAATGATCTTCGGACGCAAGTTCGCACGCGTAGTCGCCGTTGCCGCGGCTTTCGCAATGGCGCCGGTCGCAGCACAGGCGCAGAATTTCATCAACGTACTGACCGGCGGCACCGCGGGCGTTTATTATCCGCTCGGCGTCGCCATCTCGAAAATTTTCACCGACAAGATCAAGGACTCGCGTCCTTCGGTGCAGGCCACCAAGGCTTCGGTCGAAAATCTCAACCTGCTGCAAGCCGGCAAGGGTGAAATCGCTTTCACGCTCGGCGACTCGCTTGCGCAGGGTTGGGCTGGCGACGCCGACGCGGGCTTCCGCGGTAAATTGGATAAGCTCCGCGTCGTCGGCGCGATCTATCCGAACTACATTCAGATAGTCGCCGCGAAGGAAAGCGGCATCAAGACGCTCGCCGATCTCAAGGGCAAGCGTCTGTCGGTCGGCGCGCCGAAATCCGGCACCGAGCTTAACGCACGAGCGATCCTCGCCGCCGCCGGCATCAAGTATGAGAACCTCGGCAAGCTCGAATATCTGCCGTTCGCAGAATCGGTCGAACTCATCAAGAACCGTCAACTCGACGCGACCTTGCAGTCGGCCGGCCTAGGCGTGGCTTCGATCAAGGACCTAGCGAACTCGGTCGAAATTATCGTCGTCGAAATTCCGGCGGCAGTGGTGGCTAAAGCCGGACCTCCGTTCCAGGCCGGCGTCATCCCTGCAAACACCTATCAGGGTCAGACGACCGCGGTGAACGCCGCGCTCGTACAGAATTATCTGGTGACACGCTCAGACCTCTCTGACGACGCCGTCTATCAGATGACCAAGGCCGTCTTTGATAACATTCCCGAACTGATCGCAGCGCATGCGGCCGCGCGCTCGATCAAGATGGAAACAGCCGGCAAGGATTCGCCGGTTCCGCTGCATCCGGGTGCCGCGAAGTACTTCAAGGAAAAAGGTGTAGGCGGCTAAGCCTCGCAACGAAACGGCCCGCGTGACGAACGCGGGCCGTTTTGCTTTTCTAGAACGCGAATAACGCCAGTGTAAACGTGCGTCCGGGGGGATAATCATGGCGAAGAAAAAGAAGGTCGCGACGGTAAAGCCGAAGCCGAAGAAAAAGCGTTCCATCGCCGAGGCGATGAATCAACCCAGCACGACCGTCGTCGATGACGTCGCGGGGCATCTGAACCTTGATTGGGGCAAAGGCTGGCTTGGCAGCGTGGTCTTTTACATTGCCATCGCTTTTTCGATTTTTCAGATCATCACCTCCTTCGGTGTGCCGCTGGATAAAGATTTCTTCGCCTCGGTGAAGGGTCTTGATCTTCTGTTCTTAATTCGCGCGGGGCTCTTAATCTGGCTTGGCTATCTCGCTTACCTGGCCTGGCATCATCGTTTTGCATTCGTTCATCTAGCCGGCTTCCTTGCCGTGTTAGGCGCGGTCGAACTCGTGGCGGAATTTGCGGGTGGTGTGCCGAGCCAGGTCGTGCGCGCGATTCACGTTGGCTTCCTGACGTTGCTTGGCGGCGCAATGCTCGCAAATTCATTCGAGAGTCGCGCCTTCAAGATTGCCATGTGGATCATTGGCGTACTGGGATTTTTGGTCGGCTTTTATCAATGGCAGTTCTATTTGCCGCTGATCGACCGCTCCGGTTTCTTGAACGAGTTCGACCTTGTGGTCGGTACCATCTCGATTGCGATTCTGTTCTTCATGGTTTGGCGCATTATGGGCTCGGCGATCGCGATCGTCTGCGGCATTGCGCTGGCCTATACGCTGTTCGGCAACTACCTGCCCGCGCCGCTCAATCACCGCGGCTACTCCTATGAACAGGTGATCGAGCACATGGCGTTCGGCACCGAAGGCATCTATGGCGTGCCGACGCTGGTTTCTGCGACCTACATCTTCCTCTTCATCCTGTTCGGCTCCTTCATGGAGCGCGCGGGCGTCATCCGTTTTTTCAACGAGTTGTCGATGGCGGTGTTCGGCGGCTCGCAGGGCGGCCCCGGCAAGGTTTGCGTCGCGTCCTCCGCGTTGATGGGCACGGTTTCCGGTTCGGGCATCGCGAATGTCGTCGCTTCCGGACAGTTCACGATTCCGCTGATGAAGCGCTTTGGCTTCCCCGCCGCTTACGCAGGCGGCGTCGAAGCGACCTCCTCGATGGGCGGCCAGATCATGCCGCCGGTGATGGGCGCGGTCGCCTTCATCATGGCCGAAACTATCGACCGTCCTTACTCCGACATCGTGCAGGCCGCGATCATACCGGCGCTGCTGTATTTCCTTGCCTGCTTCTGGTCGGTACATCTCGAAGCTGGCCGCCGTGGCCTGAAGGGCCTGCCGCGCAATCAACTGCCGAGTGCTTTGGACGAAATCCGCAACAACTGGTTCCTGATTCTTCCGCTCGTCGTGCTCGTGTATCTGCTTTTCGCAGGCTACACGCCGCTCTTTGCCGGGGCCGTCGGACTCTCGCTGACCGCCCTCCTTATGCTCGGCATCACGCTGGCGAGCGGCATGCGCGACCTCGCCTTTCGCGTGGTGTTCTGGGTCGTGCTCGGCGTTCTCGCCGCAACCGCACTTTGGATGAGCGTTGTCTTCGTACTCGTCCTTCTTGCAGGAATGATCGTATGGAGCGCATTCCAGGCGCGAGGACGAGAAGCATTACTTGCCTGCCGTGAAGCAATGGCAGACGGCGCACGTCAGGCGCTTTCCGTCGGTCTTGCCTGCGCCGTTGTCGGCATCGTGATCGGCACGATGACGCTCACCGGCCTCGGCACCATCGTCGGCACCTGGATGATCTCGATCGGCAAGGAAAGTTTGTTCCTAGCGCTCGTGCTGACGATGATCTTCAGCCTGATCCTTGGCATGGGCATTCCGACGATCCCGAACTACATCATCACCTCGTCGCTGGCGGCACCGATTCTGCTCAAGCTCGATGTGCCGCTGATCGTCTCGCACATGTTTGTCTTCTACTTCGGCATCATGGCGGACCTGACGCCGCCGGTAGCGCTTGCCGCTTTCGCGGCGGCGCCCATGGCACGCGTCAGCGGATTCGCGGTCGCGATGAAAGCGATCCTGATCGCGCTGCCTGGATTCATTGTCCCCTATATGGCCGTTTACGCTCCGCAACTCATGCTGCAACCGGTCGCGGGTCTGGACGGCGCAAACTACTGGATCGCTGTCGTGTACATCTGCGTCAAAGCGACCTTTGCAGTCACTTTGTGGGGCGTCGTGGCAGTCGGCCATCTGTTCGCTGCCGTACCGTTGTGGCAACGCGCTTGGGCTTTCATCGCCGCAGTATTCCTTGTGGCGGCGATCCCGCTGACCGATGAAATCGGCTTCGCGCTCGGCATAGCGTTTGTCGCCTATCACTGGTGGACGACGCGCCGAAAGCCCGCGGCGCGAACCAGAACTGCATGAGCATTATCTGTCTTGCTGGCGGCGGCGTAGTTGTAAAACTCGCCGCCGCCATTACGCTTTCCTGGATGCATTCGGTCGAGAAAGTGCAATGGGAAGAAGACTGGCGCGCGCATCCCGCGGGCATCGCCATCATTGAGTCCCGCGTGAAAGGCTCTGGCGCCGGCATGGAGCCGCCGCCGGGCGCGAAACTGAAGAACGGTGTCTACAGCTATCGGCCGCACTGGGTGCCGGTGAAGGAAGTAGTGTTGCGCCGCTCAGGCGTTACCGCCGACTGGAATGTCTGCCAGAACGGCGCATGCAAGCCGATGGGCGATTACCTGCCGCCGAATGCAGACCCGGTGACGCTGTCGCTGTGTGAGTAGGGCATGATCCCGAAAAGTGGGCACCGGTTTTCGGACAAGATCACGCGCAGAAATAAATTAGCCTAACGGGCCTTTTTTCAGCCGCTTCAGGTCGAAGCGCTGCATGTCCTCAAGCAGCGAGATGAACGCGCGCGCGCCGTAATCAGCGGCCTTCTCGCCCTTCTCTTTCGTTGCCGCCTTTGCATTTCCGAGCGCGCCGCTCTCCTGCAAATCCTGCGTCATCCAGCCAAAGCCGGCGGGCGTCACCGCGCGAAGATATTTGAATTCTTTTTCCATCCCCACCGTCGCAGGAACGTAGTTGTCGAGCTTCTCCATCCGCACCTTGTCCGGCGCAAACGCAAGCATCAGAGACGTTTCAATCTCGCCGCCGTGAATGCCGTGAATGCGCTCGGCCTCATCGAACAATCCAGCGGGATAGCCGAAGCGATGCCAAGCCGTGGTAACCGCAAGCATTCCGAGTTTTTCACGCAGCTCGCCGATCACGATGTTCAGCATGGAG
>JAKFYO010000132.1 GCA_021730825.1 Hyphomicrobiales bacterium | reverse complement strand
GTCTATGGCCCCTGGGGCCGGCCCGATATGGCGCTGTTCAAATTCGTCGACGCGATCCTGAAAGGAAAACCGATCGACGTGTACGGCGAGGGGCGCATGTCGCGCGACTTCACCTATGTGGGCGATCTGGTCGAGGCGATCACGCGGTTGGTGCCGCTCGTTCCTGCGCGCGGCGCGCAAAGCGACGCGAACGATTCCGTTAGCCCCGCCGCGCCCTATCGTGTGATAAACATTGGCGGCGGTTCGCCGGTCGAGCTGACGAAGTTCATCGAGGCGATTGAAACGAAGCTCGGCAAGAAGGCGATCAGAAATCTGATGCCGATGCAGCAGGGCGACGTTACCGATACCTTCGCGAATGCCGATCTTCTGGAGAAACTTACGGGCTACCGGCCTTCGACCAAGATCGAGGAAGGCGTCGGCAAATTCGTCGATTGGTACCGGGAATATTTCCGGGTCTAGTGACCTTTTTTCGTGTCGCCGATCTTATCGGTCCAGGCGAGCGCAAGACCCGACAACACGAATACGACGTGGATGCCGACCAGCCAGAACAGATAGCGGTCCGTGCTCGCGCCGGTCGCGCCGTCCGGCATGTTGCCGAGCTTCATGAAGGCTTTGAGCACCTGCACCGCGGAAATCGCGACGATCGAGGCGAACAGTTTCTGCTTCAGGCCCGCGAAATCGATCTGCGTCATCCATTCCGGCCAATCCGGATGACCGGCAGGATCAATTTTGGATACGAAGTTCTCGTAGCCGGAGAAGATGACGATCAGCACGAGATTGGCGGTAAGCGAAAGATCGATAAGCGCCAGCACGCCGAGGATGATATCGGCCTCGGTCGAGGGTACTGCGATCGCAACGAAGTGGATCAGTTCCTGTACGAATTTAAAAAGCAGGACGAACAGAGCCACGATCAGGCCGAGATAAAACGGCGCCATGACCCAGCGGCTCTGGAAAATGAGCCACTCGAGCCAGTTTTCCAGAAAGGGTACCTGCCGCGGTTCGCTTGGCTTCTTCATGACGCAATCGATGCCACGGCAGGGTAGATTCTTGCAAGAGTCTCGTTAGTGAGTCTCGTTAGTGCGCGGAGGCGGAAACGCCGGTGCCGATCTGGCAGGCGACCCCGGTGCCGCCGAGGCCGCAATAGCCCGCCGGGTTCTTCGCCAGATATTGCTGGTGATAGTCCTCGGCGAAATAGAATTCCGGCGCGTCCAGAATTTCGGTCGTGATCGCGCCGTAGCCTTTGGCCTTCAGCGCTTTTTCGTATTCGGCCTTGGAAGCGAGCGCCGCCTTGTGCTGCGAAGGGTCGGAGAGGTAAAGCCCGGAGCGATACTGCGTGCCGATGTCGTTGCCCTGGCCCATGCCCTGCGTCGGGTCATGGCTTTCCCAGAAGGTCTTGAGCAACTGCTCGAACGAAACCTTCGCGGGGTCGTAAACAACGAGCACGACTTCGTTGTGCCCGGTGCGGCCGGAGCAGACTTCTTCATAAGTCGCGTTCGGCGTGTGTCCGGCCGCATAGCCGACGGCGGTGGTGAATACGCCGGGCACTTCCCAGAATTTGCGCTCGGCACCCCAGAAGCAGCCGAGGCCGAAAATCGCCTGCTTGAAGCCGGCGGGGTAAGGCCCCTTGATCGGCGTCTTCAGGACAAAGTGCTTCTCGGCAGTCGGAATAGCGCTTGCCCGGCCCGGCAGGGCGTCTTTCGCGGCAGGAATTTCGAGGCTTTTGCGGAAAAAGAGCATCTCGTGGTCTCCCTGTTTCTGGCCGGAATATAGGTGCGGGAGCGCGGTCCGGCGAGCCATGCGGCGATCAAAGAGTCGCGAGGAACTTATCGGTCCGCGTCCTTGTCCTTAACGCCAACCCGTATTATGCCCCTCACCGCCGGAAAGGTGTCATGCGCCTTTATGGAGAGGTGGCCGAGTGGTTGAAGGCGCACCAGCGCGCCTCCGGCGCGCGTCTTGAATAAAGATGCGTGCGCCTTCAAAAAGGCCAGCGCACGGACGGAGAGGTGGCCGAGTGGTTGAAGGCGCACGCTTGGAAAGCGTGTTTACGGGAAACCGTAACGTGGGTTCGAATCCCACTCTCTCCGCCAGCGGCTTGCCGGGTTAGCGCAACCGCTCGATCGCGCGTTTCAGATCGCGCTTGTATTGCAGGAAATCGACGAAGATACCGTGCTCGCCGCGGTCCTTGCTCGCGGCCGCCGCGCAGTAGCGCTCGATCTCCCGGCGAAATTCCTGCGCTGCCGATGGCTTTGCTTTGCGCGCCTTCAGATAAGCCGCGATCAGGTCGCTCTGTAGCGCGCGTCCGGGCCAGCCGACGCCGGCACCTTCCAGCAGCCCCGCAACGAAGAGGCCGTTATCCTCCGGCGGGAATACATTCATATAAAGACGTGGCGCGCCATGTTGCGGCTGCCAGTTGAGCGGCGAAAGATTTTCCAGAAACGGGAAGGTGATTTTGTAGCCGGTCGCGAATACGACGACATCTACTTCATCGCGTTTGCCGTCTTCGAAAATCACAGTGTTGCCTTCGAAAGATTTTACCGGCTTGCGGAGCGCGACATCGCCTTGTCCTAGGTGCAAAAGCACCAGCGAGTTCACGATCGGCGTGCGGTCGTATAGCCGGTGCGAAGGCTTCGGCAATCCGAAGCGCTCGGGCGGGCCGGCGAGGAGCCGCGCCGCCGGCTCATGCAGCATGGAGCGCAGCCATTTCGGCAAAACTAGTTTCGCATTGTGATTGCGGACATCCGCGGGCTTTCCCGCCACGAACTTCGGCACGAAATGATTGCCGCCGCGCACGCTCCACAACACGCTCTTCGCGCGGTGGATCGCATCGACCACGATATCGCAGCCGGTATTGCCCATGCCTGCGATCAGCACGCGCTTGCCCTCGAACAGTCCGGGTGACTTGTAGTCCTTCGCGTGCATCACGGGGCCTGCGAAATTTCCGGGCACTTTCGGCAGCAAAGGATCGCTCAGGTGCCCGTTCGCGATCACGACGCCTTCGTAGTCGCGCGTCTCGCCTTGATCGAAGGTCGCGCGCCACAGGCTGCCGTTCGACTCGAGCTTCGCAACGCCGTCGTTGAAACGGATCAATGGATAAAGCTCGAAACGCTTCGCAAAATCCTTGAAATACTGCTCGATCTGGATCCGGCTCGGATAGGCGGGCCATTCCTCCGGCATTGGAAAATCGGCGAATGCGGTGGTCGATTTCGACGAGATGAGGTGCGTCGAGGCATAGACTGCGCTCGACTGCGCCCCGTAAAGCCATTGCCCACCTACATCGGCATTGCGCTCGGCGGCTTCGACCGGAAGGCCTGCGTCCTTGAGGGAGCGGATCGCGGCAAGTCCCGCGGGGCCTGCGCCGATTACAAGATAAGTCATGACGCGGGCTTTGTGCTTGCGAGATAGCGGTCGAAGACCGCACGTGCATCATACCGTGGCGCAAAGCCGAATTCGGATTTCAGCCTTTCGTTTGCAAGCACCGGCCGGTACTGGATGAATTTCACATGCTCCGGCCCAAGCGCGGTGACGCGAAGCTTGTTCAAAACCCACAGCACGGATTTCAGGAATTCCGGCGGCAGCGGCAGGAATGTCTTGCCGAGAATGCCCGCGATTTCGCGTAACGAAAGCGTGCCGTCGCCCGCGAGATTAAAAACGCCGTCGCGGGATTCATTCACGGCCTTCGCAAGTGCTTCGACCACATCTAGCTCCGAGATCAGCGAGAACGGCGTCGTCGTGCCGCTTAAGCCCACGACTACGGGTCGCGAAAAAATAGCGGTGATTTGGTTGTTCGTGCCCGGTCCAAGCACGGTACAGGGGCGGAATACGGTCTGCCTGAGTTGCGGATATTTCTCGCGCCACTCGGCAAGCATCTCTTCCACAAGCCGCTTGTGCTTCGAATAGGGGAAATCCTCGTTGCCGCGCAGCGCGTTTGTCTCGCGCAACGGCACCGGGTTGTCGGCATGATAGCCGTATGCGGCGCCACTCGAAGTCACCACGATCTGTTTTGCGCCGGCTGCGAGCGAAGCCTCCAGCACGTTCTTCGTGCCGAGCACGTCGATAGCGTAATCGCGCTCGGGATCACCGCCAGCCGCAACGACCGAAGCCAGATGCACCACCGCTTGCGGCTGATAGGTCCGGAAAATCTCGGCAAGCTTTGGGTCGCCGATATCTGCCGTGGCGTAGGTCACGCCGGGCAGACGTTGCGCATCGGGCACCTCGCGAAGATCGAGCGCCACGACATAATGCGCGCTCTTCAGCGCACTGGTTAATGCCCGGCCAATAAAGCCGGCAGCGCCCGTAATGAGGACAGTTGCCATCAGGATTGTGCCGGAATGAGTGGAATTATGTGCATGATTGCTGATCCGGCGGTTCGGCTTCTTTCGCCACAAAAATGAACGAGCGGCAGGGCATGTGCAAGTCATGACGTTGCGGTCTTGCGGCCTGTCGGACGCCGGGCTACCAACGTCTACACACTTGCCGCGCCGCAACGAATGGAGCGTTTTATGTTTCGCATAATGATGGCTGCACTGCTTGCTGCGGGCCTGTTCGCACTCTCGCCCAGCGCTAAAACTTTCGCGCAGGAAAAGAATGTTACCGCGAAAGACAAGAAGGCGACCTGCGAATTCGGCGCGGACGATCAGAAGCTGAAGGGCACCGAGCGCAAGAATTTCCTCGCCAAGTGCCTGGCGAAGGATGACGCAACGGCAAAAAAGCCGAAGCCCAAGCCGAAGAAAAAAGAAGAAAAGAAAGAAGGCTGAAGCCAGCCTGTTTGCTGATCTGATATAAATAAAAATGGCCGGGAAAACCCGGCCATTTTTTACATTCGAGCAGACTTTCGCGTCAGACTTCCAGCCACTCGCGGCGGATGGCCTCATTCTTCTCGAGATCGGCAGGCGTGCCCTCGAACACGATATGGCCGTGGCCCATCACATAGACGCGGTTGGAAATACGCATCGCGATGGTGAGCTTTTGCTCGACCAGCAAAATCGAAATCTTGCGCTCTGCGATACTCTTCAGAAGATTTCCGACGCGCTCGGTCATCTGCGGAGACAAACCTTCGGTCGGCTCGTCCACCATGATGAGATCGGGATCGCCCATCAGCGTACGGCAGACGGTCAACATCTGCTGCTCGCCGCCGGAGAGTACGCTCGCGTCCGTATCCTTGCGCTCGCGCAGGATCGGAAAGAGGTTGTAGACGTCCTCGATCGACCAGCGCGGGCTTTTGCGCGCCGACTTCTCGCCGAGAATGAGATTCTGCTCGACCGTTAATGACGGGAAGATCGAGCGGTCCTCCGGAACATAACCGAGCCCGCAATAGGCGACCTGATAAGATTTGAGGCCGGCGATTTCCTTGCCCTTGAACTTGATCGAACCCTGCGGCGGCACGTCGCCCATGATCGCTTTCAAGGTCGTCGAACGGCCGACGCCGTTGCGGCCCAGGATCGAAACGATCTCGCCGTTCTTCACGTTCAGGTTTACGCCCTGCAAGATGTGGCTCTTGCCGTAATAGGCGTGGAGATCCTTTACCTCGAGCATTGTGTCAGTCATGGCCGGCTGCTCCGAGATACGCTTCTTGCACTTTCTGGTTCGCCTTGATCTTCGCCGGCTCGTCGGTCGCGATGATCTGCCCGTAAACCAGCACGGAAATGCGGTCGGCAAGATC
Source organism: Hyphomicrobiales bacterium (assembly GCA_021730825.1). GTDB lineage: Bacteria > Pseudomonadota > Alphaproteobacteria > Rhizobiales > Xanthobacteraceae. The sequence continues at coordinate 2,760 of JAKFYO010000132.1, read as the reverse complement.
GAATACGACGCCCATATCGTGCTCGATAATAATCAGCGTGCGGCCTTCGCTTACCTTTCGGATCAGCGCGACCGCCTGTTCGGTTTCCGAGCGGCTCATGCCAGCAGTCGGCTCATCCAGCAGAATGATGTTGGCGCCGCCTGCAATCGTAATGCCGATTTCGAGCGCGCGCTGCTCGGCATAGCTGAGCACGCCTGCCGGAATTTCGGCGCGGTCCGTCATGTTGATGAGTTCGAGAATTTCCTTCGTTCGCGCGCGAACGTCCTCGAGCTTATCGATGTTGCGCCAGAAGGAGTATTTGTAACCCTTCGACCATAGTACGGCGCAGCGCACGTTTTCCCACACCGTAAGGCGAGGGAAGATGTTCGTGACCTGAAAGCTGCGCGACAGGCCACGGCGGTTGATCTCGAATGGCCTGAGGCCGGTGATGTTCTCGCCGCGCAGGTGAATCGAGCCGCCCGATGGCATGAAGCGGCCGCTGATAAGATTGAACAGCGTCGACTTACCGGCCCCGTTCGGTCCGATCACGGCATGGCGTTCGCCGGACTTCACGTCGAGGCTGACGCCGCGGATGATTTCGGTTTTGCCGAAGCGCTTTTCGACGCTTTTAAGTTCGACTGCGGAGTTCATTTGCCGCTCCGTTGCGCGTCGATGAGCGCGTTATGCCAGGCATTGGCGACCGTCGGCCAGGTGAAGCGGAACGCGAAGAATCCGCCGATCATGGCGACGGCGCCGCCCACCCACGGCAGAACCGTGTGCGTGTTCACCGTGAGATAGTTGCGGCGAAGGAAATGCATATTCGCTCCTTCGGCGCCTTTTTGAGCGACGTGATGAATCATTTCGATCAGCAGGATTGCGCCTGCAATCATGATCAACGCCGGAATCAGGGCGACGATGTAAGCGCCGAACAGCTTTCCGAGCCGCGCAATCTTGCTGCCGAGCGGCCCGCGCCAGAATTGCGCGTGCATCATGAGCAATCCCGAAAGCCCGTAAGGAGCGAACAGGATCACCGTGATGAACAGAATGCCGAAATAAAGCAGCCAGATTTCGGAGAAGTCCGAAAGTCTGATCGAAAGCAACGTCACCAGAACCGCGCCCAGCACCGGGCCCACAAAGAATGCAACACCGCCGATATAAGCGGCCAGAAGCACGGCGCCGGATTGCCCCGCGCCGACAAAACTTGCCTGCGCGAGTTCGATGTTGATTGCAGCGAGCGATCCCGCGACGCCTGCGAACAGCCCGGCGAGCGAGAACGCGATGAAGCGCACGAACTGAGGATTGTAGCCGACGAACTCGACGCGCTCCGGGTTTTCTCGCACCGCGTTGCACATGCGGCCCAGCGGCGTGCGCGTAATCGCATACATCAGGATCACGCAGAGCAAGGTCCAGAACGCGATCAGGTAATAGACCTGAAGCTGCGGGCCGAAATTATAGCCGAATATCCGGAGTAGTTTTGTGCGATCGGCGCTGATGCCCTCTTCGCCACCGAAGAAACTGCGCAGGATAAGCGAACTAGAATAAACGAGTTCGGCAAGCCCCAGCGAAATCATCGCAAAAGCAGTGCCGCCGCGCTTGGTGGAAACCCAGCCGAAGACAATGCCGAAGAACAATCCCGTGGCGGCACCCGCAACCGGGATCAGCGGAAGCGGAATTGGATATCCGGATTTCGCCGCCCAGTTCATCGTGTGCGCGGTGACGAATGCGGCGAGCCCGTAATAGACCGCATGCCCGAAGGAGAGCATGCCGGTCTGGCCGAGCAGCATATTATAAGAGAGCGCGAAGATGATCATGATGCCCATGAGGCACATGGTCGTGAGCGACGCGCCCGCCGGAAACACATATGGCAGGAGCAGCAGCAGGAGCGCCGCGGCAATCCAGACGCCGTAACTTTTGATGGTGCTGCTCATGTGTCACGCGTCCCGAACAGGCCTGTCGGGCGGAAGATCAGCACCAGCACGAGCAGAAGATAAGGAAGGATCGGTCCGACCTGCGCGATCGTGACCGTCCACACGTCATAAAGAATGGTGCCGCTGGTCGGCGTGTAAGAGCCGCCGAAAATCTTGGACAGCGACAGGCTCGATGAGATCGCGAAGGTCTGCAGCAAACCGATCAGAAGCTAGGCGACAAACGCGCCTAACAGCGAACCGAGACCGCCGACCACGACGACGACAAACAGGATCGGACCCAAGAGTGCCGCCATATTCGATTGCGTGACAAAGGCAGCGCCCGCGATTGCACCTGCGATCGCGGCAAGCGAAGTGCCGAGCCCGAACACCAGCATGAAGACGCGCGGCACGTTATGGCCGAGCATGCCGACCATGTTGGGGTGCGTGAGTGAAGCCTGAATGATGAGTCCCGCGCGCGTTCTCGTCAGCAGGAAAATCAATCCTACAAAGATCAGAATCGAGAACAGCAGCATGAAGGCTTTGTAGGCGGGATAATTCGTTGCGTAGATCGTGAAAGCCGAGAAATCGAGGAAGCTCGGCACGCGATAATCCATCGCGAGCTTGCCCCAGATCATCTGGATCACTTCTTCGATGATGAAGGCGAGACCGAACGTGAAGAGCAGTTCGGCGACGTGGCCATTCTTATGAACGGTGCGTAAGCCGTAGCGCTCGACCAGCGCTCCCAGCCCGCCTGCGATGATCGGCGCCAGAATGATCGCGGGAATGAACCCGGCCCACTGGCTGATCTGAAATCCGAGAAACGCGCCGAGCATGTAGAAGCTCGCGTGCGCGAAATTAAGGACGCCCATCATGC
>JAKFYO010000377.1 GCA_021730825.1 Hyphomicrobiales bacterium | reverse complement strand
CGGGTCGATCCAGAAGCGGGTACGCTCGACGCGCTTGCCTTCCTTCTTGAGCTTCGCGAATGCGGGCTTCACCCGGCGCTGGCGCGCGAGCTGGCACTCGCCGTCGGCGATCACGACCTTCAGGCCTTTCTCATCCGAAGTCAGCGCGTCGCGGAGCGTATCCATCATGCCTTTGACGCCATAGGTACGCTGCCGCTTCACCCAAGGCACACCGAGGCTTTTCAGCGTGGTTTCGATCTCAAGGCCGTTGCCACGGCCGTCTTCTTCCGGCGTACTCGAAGGAATGTCCTGCAAGCCGGTCGCGCTTGAATATCCGTTGTTCATGACGATGAGCACGGAATCGGTTTTGTTGAATGTGGCCCCCGCAACACCCGTGAGCAGGCCGTTATGCCAGAAGCCACCATCGCCCATGATCGATACCGGGCGTTTCTTCTGTGTACCGGAAACGGCTGCAGCGGACGCGAGCGACATGCCGTAGCCGAGAATCGAATTGCCCTGGCTGAAGGGCGCGAAGGTGCCGAAGGCGTGACAGCCGATGTCGGCCGCGACATGCACCGGACCCATTTCCTTTTTCAGCAACTTCATCGCGGAAAAAACCGGACGCTCCGGGCAGCCGGTGCAGAAGGTGGGCGGGCGTGGTGGCAGCGGAGAGCCGAGCGCGGATGCTACCTCCTTCTGATGTGCATCGGTCGCGGCTAACCATTCGCCGAGCGCCGGCGTCGTGCTGCCGTTTGCCTCAAAAAATTTCGTGAGCCCGCGCGCGATCACGAGCGGCGTGTATTCGCCCGCCAGCGGCAACACGTCCTTGCCGAAAATTTTCGTATTTAGATCGGCTTTCCGCAGAATCTGCCCGACCGACTGTTCGATGAATTCCGGATTGCCTTCTTCGACGATCAGGACCGACTTCTTGCCCGCGCAGAAATTCGCGATTTGCTCCGGCACCAGCGGATAGGTGACGTTAAGGACCAGCGTCGGCACTTTCACGTTGCCGAATGCGTCGGAGAGCCCAGCAAGCGCGAGCCGTCCGTTCAGAACGTTGAATAGCCCGCCTTGTACGATGATGCCGACATCGCCGTTCGAAGGGCCGAGAATTTCGTTGAGTTTGTGTTCGAGAATAAATTTCTGCGCCTGCGGCAGCCGCTGCTCGGTCTTGTGCTTTTCCTGCGCGAAGGTAGCGGGCGGATGGCTGAGCCGGTCGTATTCGAACGTCGCCGGAGACGGAATACGATGCTTCGCCGAGAACTTCGCAGCAACATTATCCTTGGCTTCGAAGCTGCCATAGACATGACAGGCGCGAATGCGTAGCTCCAGCATCACTGGCGTATTGCTCGCCTCCGAAAGCTCGAAGCCTTTTTCAACCATGTTGACGATGGCCGGAAGCTCGGGGCGGGGGTCCAGTAGCCACAGCGAAGACTTCAGCGCGAACGCATGCGTGCGCTCCTGAATAACGCTGGCACCCTCTCCATAATCTTCTCCGACCACAATCAACGCGCCGCCGATTACGCCTGCGGACGAAAGATTTGAAAGCGCGTCGGCGGCGACATTGGTGCCGACGATGGATTTCCATGTCACCGCGCCGCGCAGCGGATAGTTGATCGAAGCGCCGAGCATCGCAGCGGCGGCGGCCTCGTTGGTACAGGTTTCCAGATGCACGCCGAGCTCGGAAAGAAGCTCTTCCGACTGCACCAGCACATCGAGCAGGTGGCTCACCGGCGCGCCCTGGTAGCCGCCGACATAGGCGACACCCGATTGCAGCAGCGCTTTGGTCACGCCAAGAATTCCTTCGCCGCGGAAGACTTCGCCTTTGCCGAGCGTGAGACTCTTGATCTCGCTATGGAACGAGACTTCGGCCATTTCGATTTTCTTTCCGTGCGCTTATTCGCCGCGTCCGAGCTCGGCCGCGATCTTCTGCAAGGTCTTCAGAAATTTTGCGCGGTCTTTCGGCCCGATGATGCGGTCAAGGTTATCGTCGTGGCGCTTGGCGCAGACCATCAACTGATCGAGCATCTTCTTGCCGGCGTCGGTCAGCGTGAGTTGATAGCTGCGGCGGTCGGATTTCATCTTTTCGCGCACGATGAAGCCGCGGCGTTCCAGATTTTCTAGAATTGGCGTCAGTGTTGATTTGTCCCGTCCGTTTGCCGTTGCGAGCGCGGTCTGGCTGATGCCGGGATTGCGGCCGATCAGAAGCAGCGTCGCAAAGCGTCCGGGGCTGAGATCGACTTCCCGCGCCTCCTGCACGAAGGCCTGAAAGGATGCCGTCTGCGCAAGCCGCAGGTGAAAGCCGACCCAGTTCGCGAGCGGACCGAAATCAACATTCTCATTCGCTGCGTTTTTCCGGGGCGAGGAGATTTCGGCTTCCGCGCTGCGGGAGAGAGGCTCTTGTTTCATTATTTTATTGGTCCACTAGGTTTCGCGCGGCGGAAATGAGTTACTCGGGAAGGTGTACCAGCCAAAATTGGTTTTGTACCCAACTAATTCACTTTACAACCCAATCGCTCTCGGGCTCAATTAGAAAAGCTAAAAGCCGGCAGGCCTATTGTTTCGCCGGTGATAGCGTCTTGGGTGCCACGGGGGCCGACAATAACCAACAGTTTCGTGGTATAACAATCAAACGCCGATGTTACACATCGGCCAAACATTACCGGCAACGCCAAAAAATAAGCCGGTGTAAAAGGGAGGGACTGCAATGAAGTTGCGCGCGACTGCGCTTGGAGCTGTGCTCGCACTCGGCATCGCCGGTTCGGCAGCGGCTCAGGACAAGCCGGTTCACTTGAAGATGGGACATTGGGTTCCGCCCGCACATCCGCTTCAGAAAGCGATGGAAGAGTGGGGTGCTTCGGTTCAGAAGGCTTCGAACGGCACCATTACGTTCCAGGTTTACCCCGCCCAGCAGTTGGGCAAGGCGCCCGATCACTACGACATGGCGCGCGACGGCATTGCCGACGTGACCTACATCAATCCCGGCTATCAGCCCGGCCGCTTCCCGATCATCGCGGCCGGCGAACTTCCGTTCCTGATGGCCAATGCGACCGGCGGTTCGGTCGCGCTCGACCGCTGGTATCGGAAATATGCTGCGAACGAGATGAAGGACGTGAAGTTCTGTCTCGCTTTCGTGCACGATCCCGGCGCGCTGCACTCGAAGAAAAAGATCGAAACGCCAGACCAGATCAAGGGCATGAAAATCCGTCCGGCCCACGCCACCATGGCGTCTTTCGTGACGCTGCTCGGCGGTACCAACGTGCAGGCGTCCGCGCCGGAAGCGCGCGAAGTGCTGGAGCGTGGCGTTGCCGACGCAATCACGTTCCCATGGGGTTCGATCCTGCTTTTCAAGATCGACAGCGTGACCAAATTTCATCTCGATGTTCCGCTCTACGCGACGACGTTCGCTTGGGTAATGAACAAGGCGAAGTACGACGGCATGTCGCCGGCGCAGAAGAAGGTCATCGACGATCACTGCTCGCCGGAATGGGCGGAGAAGGTTGCAACCCCGTGGGCCGCGTATGAAGCCGGCGGCCGCGACAAGCTCCGTAACGCTACGGGCCACACCGTCTACAAGATCACGGACACGCAACTCGCGCAGTGGCGTAAGGCCGCTGAGCCGCTCGCGAATGTGTGGTCCGAGAACATCAAGAAGGCGAACGTTGGCGATCCGGACGCGATCCTGAAGGGGCTGAAGGACGAACTGAAAAAAGCGAACGCAGCTTACTGATGGCGCAAGTCAAGAAGCGAAACAGCGCAATCGAGCGCCTGATCGCTTACACCGAAATGGCGGCGGGGATTTTCCTCGCCGCCGTTACTGCAATCGTCTTCGTCAACGTCATGATCCGCGGCGGCAGTGTCGGTCTCGGCGACTTCCTGAACTGGATCACGGAACGCACCGACTTAAAATTCGTACTGACGATTCCTGAATGGTATCACCTGTCTTGTCTCGCGCTCGGCATCTGTATCTTCTGGGGCCTGGCCGCGACGAGCTACCGCAACGATCACATCAAGGTCGATATCCTCTGGGACTGGGCCGGACCGCAAGGCAAGCGTCTGATCGACCTGTTTGCAACCGGCGTGCTTCTTCTGTTTCTTCTCGTTTTCACTTACATGCTCGGCGTGAAGGTTATGAGCGGCTACTGGAGTGGTGAGGCGACCTATGACCTTCGCCTGAAGCTCTGGCCGTTTCATCTCGTCATGGCCGTTGGAATTCTGTTCTCCACCATTCTTGTCGCGATCCGCTTGATACGCCTCGCGCGCGGAGAGAATGTCGAGCGCGAACATAAGATCGAGCGCGTCGAGTAAGCCTGATGACCCAAAACACCGTCGTTGCCATCTCGGCTTTTGTAGGCCTGTTTGCGCTGATGGCCATTCGCGTACCGATCGGAATCGGCATGGCGATCGCGGGCGTCGCCGGCTATTGGTACTTGAGTGGCCGCGTTCCCGCGCTCTCGTTGCTCGCACAGTCGCCGATCCGCAACGTGACCGACTGGGATCTCGGCATCATCCCGATGTTCATTCTGATGGGCGCGTTTGCGACCGCCGCCGGCATGAGCCGCGAACTATTTCGTGCCAGCAACGCCTGGCTCGGACACCGCCGCGGCGGGCTGGCGATGGCGACGATTACGGCCTGCGCAGGGTTCGCTGCGATCAACGGTTCTTCGGTGGCAACGGCGGCGACCATGACGCAGGTGGCTCTCCCCGAAATGCGCAAGGCTGGCTATCAGGACGGCCTTGCAACCGGTGTGATCGCAGCCGGCGGAACGCTTGGCATCATGATTCCGCCTTCGGTGATATTCGCGCTTTACGGCGTGCTTACCGAAACCGACATTTCTAAATTGCTGATTGCAGGCGTTATTCCGGGGCTGCTCGGCGCGTTCATGTACCTGATCGCGGTGCAGATTGTCGGTTATTTCCGCCCCGAGCTTATGCCGCGCGGACCGCGGGCACCCTGGAGCGAGAGGGTCAATTCGCTCAAGGACATCTGGGCGACCTTGCTTTTGTTCTTCTTCGTTATGGGCGGCATGTATTACGGTCTCTTCACTGCGACCGAAGCCGCGGCGATGGGTGCGAGCGGCGCGTTTTTCATCGGTTGGCTGCGCGGAAGAATGTCGCGAAAAATTGTAATGGAATGCCTGATCAACAGTGTGCGTACTTCTGCTGCGATTTTCACGATCGTGATCGGCGCCTTTGTTTTCGGCTACCTTCTCGTCATCACACAGGCCGCGCAGAATTTCAGCACTTTCCTGCTTTCGCTGCCGCTCGGACCTTACGGCATCCTCAGCATCATCCTGGTTATGTACATTCTGCTGGGTGCGGTGATGGACGAACTGGCGATGATCCTGCTCACGGTACCGATCGTATTCGAAGTCGTGGTTACCGCGCTCGGTTTCGATCCGATCTGGTTCGGCGTCATTATCGTGATGGTAGTTTGTCTGGGCATGATCATGCCGCCGATCGGCATGAACGTATTCGTGATCAATTCGATTGCGAAGGACGTTTCCTTGCAGAAAATCTATCGCGGCGTGACGCCGTTTATCCTGATGGATTTAGTGCGGCTTGCACTATTGGTGATCTTTCCGGCGCTCTCGCTGTTCCTGCCGTCACGGATGTAACGCGCCGGCTTCCGGACGAGCTCACGGCTGCGTAAAATCAGTTTCCGATCAGCTTCGGCTTTACCGGCGCGGGTAGGGCTTTTCTGCCGCCAAGATACGTGTCGATGACGCTTGCGTCATAGCGCAGGCCCTGCGCGGGTCCTTGATCGACGATACGCCCCGTTTCGACGAGATACGCCTGTTCTGCGATCTTCAGCGATTGCAGCGCATTCTGCTCGACCAGCAACACACCGACACCCTTGTCCGCGATCTTGCGGATGGTTTTGAAAAGTTCGCTGGTCAGTACCGGACTAAGTCCCAGCGACGGTTCGTCCAGCAGCAGATACGCGGGTGAAGACATCAGCGCGCGGCCGATCGCAAGCATCTGCTGCTCACCGCCGGACATGGTGCTCGATGCCTGCTTGGCGCGCTCTTTCAGGCGCGGGAACACGCGGAAGATTTCGGCGCGGCGGAATTCGATCTCGTCCTTGTCGTCCGAGACGAAGCTGCCGAGCGAAAGATTGTCCTCGACCGACATGTCCGGAAAGAGGCCGCGGCCCTGCGGCACGGTAGCCAACCGGAGTTTCACGCGGTTATGCGCGGGCTCGAACGTGATGTTGCGGCCATCGAGCATGACGGTGCCGGACAACAGCGGCACCATGCCAGCAAGCGCGTTGACGAGCGTGGTTTTGCCCGCGCCATTTGCGCCGAGCACGACCGTGACGTCGCCGCGGTCGAGCTTGATCGAAACGTCTTCGAGCGCGATGTGGCGCCCGTACGAGACCGAAAGATTTTTTGCCTCGATCATTGGTCATCCCCGAGATAAACGCGGATGACTTCCGGGTTTGCGAGCGCATCGTCGGGAGTGCCGGAGGCGATCAGTTTACCGGCGCTTAGCACCACCACATGCGAGCACAGCGAGCGGATCGCATGCATCACGTGTTCGACCATGACGATAGTGATGCCTTCGCTTTTCAGCGAATGCACGAGCTCGATACCGCGCTCTAACTCCGATGGGTTCAGGCCCGCGAGCCACTCGTCGAGCAAAAGCACGTCCGGCGAGCAGGCAAGCGCACGGGCAAGCTCGATCCGTTTCTGATCGAAATAAGTGAGCTGGTCGGCATGAGCTTCGAGGTTGCCCTCGAACTGCACGCGGTCCAGGAGCCGCTCGGCTTCTGCGCGCGAGGCGGAAACGCCGATCTTGCGTTTGCCGTACATGGCTGCGACCGCGACGTTGTCGCGCGCATTCAAGGCATCAGGTACGCGCACGAGCTGGAATGTGCCCGCTACGCCGAGGCGGCAGATCTGCTCCGGCGTGCGTCCGGAAATACGCTTGCCGTCTTTCAGGATCGTGCCGTCGGTGGGCGCGAGACGACCCATGATGACGTTTAGCAACGTGGTCTTGCCGGAGCCGTTCGGGCCGATCAGTCCCATGATCTCGCCACGCGGCACCGAGAAGGAAACGCGGTCCACGGCTTTCAGCCCGCCGAAGCGGCGCGAGACGCTCGCGATACTCAGGACATGTGCGCTCATGCGTCACCGTCCCTTCGCGCGCGCCATCTTCGCCGCCAGTCCTGTATGAGCCCCAGTAGCCCATTCGGAATGAAGAACACGATGCCGAGGAAGCAGAGCCCGAGCACTATCGAGAAATAATTCGGGAAATTGATCGAGATCCAGTCCTGGATTAGCACGAGCGGGATCACGCCAAGCATTGGACCCCACACCGAAGTAGCCCCGCCGAGCAACGCCATGATCACGGTGAGGAACGACACCGTCGGGTTGAACGCGGTGGTCGGATCGATGTAGCTCGAACGCGGCGCCATGATCGCGCCGGCAAGCGTCATCACCAGCGCACTGATTACGAACGTGCCGATCTTGAGCCGCGTCGTGTTGATGCCGATCTGCCGCGCGACGGTCTCATCCGCGCCGAGCGTCTTCATCGCGAATCCCATGCGCGTGCGGTCGCGGATCAGCCAGAGGCCGACGATGAACACGCAGAGCGCAAGCAACTGATAATAGATGTCGCGCGCTACGTCGTTGGTGAAGACCTCCAGGCCATAGAGATAACGTCCGGCTTTCACCGCAATGCTGGCTTCGTACCAGGTGACGATCTCGCGAACGAGGGTCGCAAGCCCGAAGGTGAAGATCACGAAATACATGCCCTTCAGCCGCAGCGTGGCAAGACCGACGAAGGCGGAGAGCACGATACCGATGACGGCGGCGGCGCCGAGCGAATAGAGATAGCCGTAATCCGGCGCGAGCACCGCGACCGCGTAATTGCCGACGCCATAGAAAGCAGAAGCTGCCAGCGAGATATAGCGCGTAGGGCCCGAGAAGAAGGCCCAGCCAGTGGCTAACGCCACGTATTTGAAGATGTCCAAGAGCTGCGCGAGGCGGAAACTGTCGATGTAGCGCGGGGCCACGATCAGTGCCGCGAGCACGGCGAGCGCGATAATTTCTTTAGGGATTCGGATCGAACGGCCGCTGCTGGTGCGCGCTGACCCCCCGAACAATCCTTCCGGCCTCCACAACAGCACGAGCGAGAAGAGGCTGAAGGAGACAACCGTGATCAGGCCGGAGTTCAAAAGCAACGCGCCGAACTGCTCGGCAAGCCCGAGCATGATGCCGGCAACGAAGCCGCCCATGACATGACCGATGCCGCCCATCACGACGACGATCAGCGCCTTCATCGTGAAGGCGGCACCCGTGGTCGGGTTCATGCCGAAGAACATGGAAATCAGAATGCCGGCGCAGGCGGCGAGCGCGCCGCCCGACGCGAAAGCAAGTGCGCTGTAGCGTTTCACATCGACGCCAACGAGCGGTGCGGCATCGGGGTTACTCGCAATCGAGCGCAACGCGCGGCCTGTCTTCGAATAACGCAGCGC
>JAKFYO010000080.1 GCA_021730825.1 Hyphomicrobiales bacterium | reverse complement strand
GCCGCGTCCAGCTCTCGCGCAGGTGTAAATAGAGCGCGATGTAAGTCGTCGCGAGCGTGGCCGAGACGATCTTCGACTCTTCGATGCTCGAAAAATACCAGACTGCGAGCGAGGCTGCGTAGATGATCCCCCAGAACGCCACATGCCGCCGCAGCATCACCGCCGCAAAGCCCGACATCGCGGCATAGCCGCCAAGCGCACCGATCAGCGCAAACATCGCGCGAAGCACCTGCTCCTGCGCGATAAGATATTTTGCCCACTCGAAGACATTCATCCAGATCGTTGCCGTGACAACGGTAAGCGGATGAAAACGGAACACGCGCCCGAGATACTGGCTCTCCGACAGCCGGCTGAACGCGTCGCCATCGGCAAGCTCGGTGTAAAACCAGGTGTCCGCGCCGAAGCGCGTGGCCGCCTTGTTCGCCTCGAGAATAAAGGATGTCGTCCAATAGACCGTGAAAATAATCGCGAGGAGCAATACCAGCAGAAGCGGATGGATCGGGCGGGCAAGCGTGCCGCGTGCCGGTGCGCCGTCCTGTTTCGCGCTTCTGGGCTTCATGGTCAGTTTGTATCGAAGAATTGGTAGCGGAGGAGGGACTCGAACCCCCGACCCCAGGATTATGATTCCCGTGCTCTAACCAGCTGAGCTACCCCGCCGCCGTTCTCGCGACAAAGCTACCGTTCGAGAGGCGGGGATATGGAATCTGAGCGGAACCATGTCAAGATAATCGGCGTTAAGCACTTCAGGCGCCAATCCGCGGGAACCCGGGAACGGTGGGCTAAACAGGGTTTCTAGCTCCCATGACCTTTCCTCCCGCGGGGCTCCGCGCTGCACTTGTTGCCGCTGCCGTTCTGCTGGCTGTCGAATTCGGGCTGTCCGAGATTGCGGCACCGGCGCGCAGAGCCCTCCAGATTTTTTCTCTGGCAATCGTCTTCTGGACCATGACGGCGCTGGACGACGTTTTTGTCGCACTGCTGGCGGCGGTGCTGATGGCGCTTTTCGTCGTCGGCTCGCCGGACGAATTGTTCTCGGCACTAGGCGACAATCTGGTCTGGCTTCTGGTTGCGTCATTTATTTTTGCCGCTGCGTTTCGCGCGAGCGGTCTTGCCGACACTATTCTGCGGCGTGTCGCTTCGCTCGCGGGGTCGGTTCGCGGGCTGTTTCATGCGCTTGCCGCGGTCATGACCGCCAGCGCATTCGTAATCCCTTCAACATCCGGCCGTGCCGCGCTGATGATTCCGATTTTTGCGACCATTGCGCCGACGCTCGGCAACGGGCGTATGCGGGTTGGTTTCGCGCTGTTATTTCCGACCGTCATTCTCTTGTCCGCGATCGGCTCCCTTGTCGGTGCCGGCGCGCACATCGCCGCGGTAGAGCTTCTCAATCAGGTGCGCGGCCGCTCCATCTCTTTCGCGGAATGGACTTTCTATTGCCTTCCGCTTGCGGTCGTCAGCGTATTTCTTGCGGTCGAAACAATCCTGCGGATATTCATGTCCGCCGAAGAAGCAAGTTCCAGAATTGCGCCGATCGCGGACCAGAAGGCACAGGCGCCCGTACTCACGCAGCCGGTGTTGTGGATAGCGGTTGCCGTACTTGCTGGCTGGCTTACGAAGCCGCTTCATGGAGTCGACGAAACGCTGGTGGCGATCATCGGGGCGCTGTTCATCACCGCACCGGGTATCGGTCCGGTAAAATTCCGCGATGCGCTGAAAGAAGTGGAGTGGGGGCTCCTGGTTTTTCTCGCGACCACAGTCTTCCTAGCCAAAGCGCTGGTGTCGTCGAAGCTGGCCTCGCAATTGCTGGATGGGCCGCTGGAAGTGTTGACGCGCGCCGAAGTGCCCGTGGGCGTCTTTGTGCTCGTCGTAGCGCTTGCAGGCGCGTTACTGCATCTCATCGTGCACAGCAGAACCGCGCGCGTCGCGGTGCTGGTGCCGCCGCTGCTTCTTCTTGCCCCGCGGCTCGGGCTGGATCCCGTGGCGATTACTTTGGTTGCCGTCGCAGCGACCGGTTACTGCCAAACGCTCATGGTAAGCGCGAAGCCCGTCATCCTGTTCGGCAAGATCGAAGGGGGAACCTACCGGCAGGCCGATCTCCTGCGTCTCGGCGCAGTTCTTCTGCCGTTGCAAGTGCTGCTGGTCGTGCTGTTCGCGATTCTGATCTGGCCTTTGCTCGGCCTGCGGCTCACAGGCTGATCCGATGACTGGCAGGAAAACATTGCGGGTGCTGATCGCGCCTTCCGGCTTTAAGGAAAACATTTCCGCCGAAGCGGCGGTTATCGCGATGGCCAAAGGCGTGCGGCGCTTTGCGAAGAACGCAAATCTCGTCTTGCTCCCGATCCCAGATGGCGGCGAGGGTTTCGCGCGATCGCTCGTCCGGCTTTGCTCGGGGCAAATGATACGAACTTCGGTGAGCGGGCCCGTCAAACAAAGAGTCCCTGCGGCTTTTGGAATCCTCGGTGGCAAGAGGCGCGGTACGGCAGTGCTCGAGATTTCCGCCGCTGCCGGTCTGCGTTTAGTTCCTCCGCATCAGCGCGATCCGCGAAAGACTACGAGTTTCGGTGTTGGCGAATTGATCTCGGGGGCAATCGCGAGGAAGCCGAAGCAGTTGCTGATCGGTTGTGGCGATAGCGGCGTGAACGACGCCGGTGCCGGTCTTGCCGCTGCGCTGGGTGTCAGGCTGCTGGATCGAAACGGTAATCCCATCGCTTCCGGAGGAGCCGCCCTCGCCAGGCTGCACAGCATCGATCTTTCCCGGCGCAATCCGCAGATCGCGCGGACGAAAATCCGCGTTGCACTGAACTGGAATAACCGGTTGCTGGGGCCACGCGGCGTGTCCCGCATCTACGGCCCGCAAAAGGGTGCCACGGCTGCAGTGGTCGAAGAACTTGAGGATGCGATGGCGCACTTTGCGCGCGTGGTGAAGCGTGAGCTCGGAGTAGCCGTCGATAAGATGCCGGGTGCAGGTGCGTCCGGCGGGCTTGGCGCGGGCTTGCATGCGTTTCTTGGTGCGGAGCTTTGCCCGCGCTTTGAAATTCTCGAAGAGTTTCTTGATCTCGACCGGGCGATCCGGAATTGCGATGTGGTTCTGACCGCGGAGGGTACGCTCGATGGGCAGAGTGCCGCCGGAAAAGTGCCGGCGGAATTGTCGAAGCGTGCTGCGCTATACGGAAAGCCGGTTATTGCGATTGCCGGCGCGCTCGGCCGAGACGTTCGCAAAACTCTCGATGCGGGAATTGCCGCGTACTTCTGCATTCAGCAGAAGCCGGGACAATGGGAACAGTCGTTCGAGGATGCGCCTAAGCTTTTAGCCGACGCGACCGAGCAGGTCGTGCGGTTGATCTGCGTGGGAAGAAAATAACTTCAGGCTGTCGCGGCGGCCGGCTGGGCGCTAACCGCGGCCTCGCGGGAGAAGCGCATCAGCGTGAAGACACCGAACGGCGGAACCGTGCGGCGCTCGACCAAGCGGACATGACCGTTTTTATCGGCCCAGTCGGAAATCCGCTTGAAGGGAAATTCCGGCGACCAGCCGAGCTTGCGGGCATGCTGCGAGAACCAGCGCTCGAAGCTCGCGCGCAACCCGCGCTCGGCGCCGATGTGGTTCACGAGCACGATTTCGCCGCCCGGCTTCAGCACGCGGGCGAACTCATCGAGCGTTTTTTCCGGTTGCGGCACGGTAGTGATGACGAACTGCGCGACCACGCAGTCGAAGGAGCCGTCGGCAAACGCGAGGTTCGCGCCGTCCATGACGGTCAGGCCTTTTACGTTAGAGAGTTTCTCCCGATCCACGCGCTCCTGCGCCTTGCGCAGCATCGGCTCGGAAATGTCAACGCCGATCACTTCATGCGACTTGTCGAAATAAGGAAGTTCCAGCCCGGTGCCGACGCCGACATTCAGGATGCGGCCGCCGATGCGGGTCGCAGCGTTGGTCGCCGTGCGGCGGCCCATGTCGAGCAGCGGACCGAAGACGAGGTCATAAACGGGAGCCCAGCGGGCGTACGCTTTTTCGATGGTCGCGCGGTCCAGGCCCTGTTCGCCTGATTGTCGCGCTTTGCCGTTGCCGGCCACTTCGGTCTTCATTGACGCCCCTTCGAACGCTCAAACCACCAACGCGGCTTCGGGTTGCAAAGCCGGTACTATTTTCTCGCGACTTTCGTCTAACGGCAAGGTGGTACTGATCACGCCGCCGCCGAGAACGCGGGCGCGCGGACCGGCACTGTCATAAAGAACACAAGCCTGGCCGGGCGCGACCCCTTCTTCTCCATCGGCGAAGCCGATGAAAATTTGGTTGCCGTCGCAGTGCAGCGCAGCCGGAACGGGAGCGCGCGTCGAGCGCACGCGCGCGAATACCGGCGTGCGGGACGAAGCCATTTCCGCAGGCGAAGTGTTGCCGATCCAGTTGATCTCGCGAAGCGCCGCGCGACCGACCAGTAAGTGCTGGCGTGGGCCGACGATCACGCGCTTCGACTTGGCATCCAGCCTGATGACAAAGAGCGGCTCGGCCTCCGGAGTGCTGAGTGCAATGTTGAGGCCGCGGCGCTGGCCGACCGTGTAGTGAATGATGCCCTGATGGAGCCCCAGCACGCGGCCGTCGATATGCACGATCTCGCCGGGCTCGGAAGCGTTCGGCTTCAGGCGGTCGATGATCGTCGTGTATCTGCCGGAGGGGACGAAACAAATATCCTGGCTGTCCGGCTTGTTCGCGACGATGAGGCCGAGTTCCTCCGCGATCGCGCGCACCGCAGGTTTTGCGAGGCCGCCGAGCGGGAAGCGTAGATAGTCGAGCTGCTCCTGCGTGGTTGCATAGAGGAAATAGCTCTGGTCGCGGTCGGCGTCATACGCGCGATACATCGCGCGGTGATTTCCGGCGCTCCGGCTCTCGATGTAGTGGCCGGTGACGAGCGCCGCGCCGCCAAGGTCGCGCGCCGTACTGAGCAGATCCTTGAACTTCACGGTCTGGTTGCAGGAGATGCAGGGCACCGGCGTTTCGCCGCGTGCGTAAGAATCCGCAAACGGCTGAATCACCTGCTCGCGGAATCGCGCCTCATAATCCAGAACGAAATGCGGAATGCCGATCTTGGCCGCGACCGTGCGGGCGTCGTGGATGTCGGAGCCGGCGCAGCAGGCGCCCTTCTTCTGGACCGCTTCGCCGTGGTTGTAGAGCTGAAGCGTGACGCCCACGACGTCGTAACCCGCGCGCTTGGCGAGCGCTGCCGCGACCGACGAATCCACGCCGCCCGACATCGCAACCACGATGCGGGTCTTCTTCGGCTCTCCGGCGATCTCGAAATTCGGGGTCATGTCTCGGGTCTCTCGGCGGGCGTTATAGGGATCGCGCCCGTTCAAGCAAAGAGGCGGCAAAGTCTGCCGGGTGTGCGCTTTCTGCCGGTCTATAGCCGTACTCATGGAAGCGAAAAGTGCTGATTTTCAGGCGTTTTCCGTACGCCCAATCTGGCCCGGCGCTTGCTGAGTGGAGTGCGGATCCATCCGTTCCTTTCGAGGTGACCTCTTGGCCAGCGTTTCCGTCGTTTCCTCCAGCGAATTCCGCGCGAACCTGACACAACCCCAGAACGCCGCGCCGGAAGGCGATGAGCCGTTCTCGCTGCTCTTGAATTCAGTTGCCGACGTGAAGGCAAGCGTGCAGCGGCCGGACGCGCCCAAAGTTGCCGAACGCAACGACGTACCTTCGAAGCAACAGAAGCCAGAGACCAATACCGACCGCCAGGCGAAGCGCCGCGCTCCTGATGCCGAGAAGCCGGAGGCAAAGCCACAGAGCGAAGCGACTGCTCCGGCTAAGCCCGCGGATGATGACGCCGAAGAAACCGAAAGCGAAGACAAGGGCGATGACACGACGGCAGTCGATGCGCTCCTGATGATTGCGCTGAACGGCCAGCAGCAGACGGCGGCTCCTGTCATTGTGGGTGCCGATGTCGATGCTGAGGCTATCGCAACACCTGTAGTCGCGGTTGAAGCCGCGGCAGCGGTGGAAACCCAGACGACGCCCGCGCCCGCGCTCGCGCCAGCAGCGGCGATTGCCGATGCAACGCAGGCGGCTTCTGCCGAAATGCAGTCCGTGCCGGTGGCGCAGGCTAATCCAAAGACCACGATCCAGCTTGAAGTTTCGCCGCAAGCCGCAAACGGAAAGTCTTTCGAGCTTTCGCTCCCTCAGGTCGCCGCGGACGCGATCTTGTCGAAGTCGAAGCCCGAGAACGCGGCGGCACAATTTAAACTCGAAGTGCAGGCGCAGGCGCAGACCCAGCCGGGTTCGGTCAATGTCGCGACCGCGACCCCGGTGCAGGGTCCGGCGCCGCTCGAGATGTTGAACGCCGCTATCAGCAAACATGTGCAGCTTTCGCTTGGCGCGGATGCCGCCGACCAGCCGCTGGATGTGCAGAAACCGCTGATTTCCTCGAATGCGATCGCACCGAATTTCGCGATGACTGCGCAGGTCAACGCGCCTGTAAGCATACAGACGCAACAAACCGCCGATCCATCGCGCGCAGTGCCGCTGGATCAGCTCGCAGTCGAAATCGCGACCCGCGCCGGCAAAGGCGAGCGCCGCTTCGATATTCGCCTCGACCCGCCGGAACTGGGCCGGATCGATGTGCGGCTTGAGATCGACAGTAAGGGCAACACCACCACGAAATTGATCGTCGAGCGTTCGGAAACGCTGGACATGCTTCAGCGCGACGCGCGCGGTCTCGAGAAGGCGTTGCAGAACGCAGGCCTGAAGACCGACGCGGGCAGCATGCAGTTCTCGCTCTCGCAGGATACGCAGACACAGCATGACCAGCAGAACCATGCGCCCGAAATGCGCGGGCGGCTTGATCCCTTGCAGGCTGACGCCGAAGTTATGACGGAAGTTTCGATTAACAACGCAACGCTCGCGGCGCAGCTCCGCGGCGGCGTCGATATCCGGATTTAGGGGCAGGTTATGGCAGTCACTTCGGTAACGCAGACGCAGACTTCGACGACTTCTCAGTCGTCGACCAGCCGCGCTTCGATCGCCAACAACTTCGATACGTTCCTGCTGTTGCTTACCACGCAGCTCAAGAACCAGAACCCGCTCGATCCGCTGGATACCAACCAGTTCACGCAGCAACTCGTGCAATTCGCGGGTGTCGAGCAGCAGATCCGTTCGAACGAGAATCTCGAAGCGCTCGTCAATCTCAACAAGACCAGCCAACTTTCGACGGCGATGAACTATGTCGGCGCGACCATCACCGCGGACGGCGCGACCAGCGCCCTGAAATCGGGTGTCGCGACCTGGTACGTGACCTCGCCGCGCGCGGCGACCGCGACAATCAACATCGCCGACTCGACCGGTAACGTCATTTTCACGAAAGAAGCCAACACCATGGAAGCCGGCACTTCGGGCTTCACATGGGACGGCAAGATGTCGAACGGGCAAACGGCTCCGGAAGGCCAGTACACGATCAAGATCAACGCCAAGGACGTGAACGGGCAGGCTGTCACGATCTCGACCCAGTTCTCCGGCGTCGTGGATGCGGTCGATCTTTCCGGCAGCGAGCCGCTCTTGATGGTCGGCACGGCTTTGATCTCGCTCGACAAGGTCAAAGCGGTCCAGAAGCCCACCGCCACCCAATAGCGAAAAGCCCTTATTTGATAGGGCTTTTTGGCTTGTTCCTGCTCCGATAAATGTGAGCCGGACCAATAACCTTTTGGAAAGAAAGACTTAGGGAAATGTTCATGGCTGCCCTCTAGGGTCTCGTCATTACAAGTTGTGTTCTGAGTGAGTTTGTAATGACCGAAGCGCATCGCCCGAGAGTGAAGTACGTGATCGGGCCGGACGGTAGCCCCTTGACGATTGCGGATCTTCCCCCGCCGTCGACCCGTCGTTGGGTCATTCGCCGTAAGGCCGAAGTAGTCGCGGCCGTACGCGGCGGTCTGCTTTCGCTCGAAGAAGCCTGTGCGCGCTACACGCTCACCGTCGAAGAATTCCTCAACTGGCAGGCTTCGATCGACAAGCACGGTCTCGCGGGTCTGCGCACCACGCGCATCCAGCAGTACCGGATGTAAACGCGCTTCGCTTCTTTGTATCCGCGATTGATCTTGTCCGAAAACCGGTTCCCACTTTTCGGGATCAATCGCTAGAACGCCTTCAACAATCCAATCCCCACGACGATCAGGATGAGTGCCGCCCAGCGTTTGGGTCCGAAGCGCTCGTCGAATATCAGCACACCCAGAATTGCCGCGAACAGCACCGAGGTCTCGCGCAATGCCGCGACCAGACCGATCGGTGCTTTGGTCATGGCCCAGAGCGCGATCCCATAGCTTGCGATGCTGAGCGCGCCGCCGATAAAGGTCCGGACCCAGAAGCTGCGTTCTTTCTCCGCGATCTCGGCGCGGTAGAAAACGAGCGCAATCGGCACGATGAGTGCCGCGGTGCCGATCATCATCCACGAAACATAAGAGAACGCGTTGCCCGCGAGCCGTGCGCCGACCCCATCGACCAATGTGTAAGCAACGACGATCGCGGCATTGGTGAAGGCAAGCACCGCCGTGCGCGCGGTCAGCCCGCCGCGCAGCAGCGCATCCGCGGAGAG
>JAKFYO010000050.1 GCA_021730825.1 Hyphomicrobiales bacterium | reverse complement strand
GGCTCGCTCCTTATGTTCTGCGTTGCGGATCGACGATATCGCGTAATCCGTCGCCGAGCAGATTGAAACAAAATACCGCGAGCATCAGCGCGAGCCCCGGGAACAGCGCGATCCACCATTCGCCAGAGACAATGTAGCCTGCACCGTCAGCAACCATGATGCCCCACTCCGGCGTCGGAGGCCGCACGCCGAGTCCAATGAAAGAAAGACCGGCGGCATTGAGCACCGCGTAGCCCATGGTGAGCGACATCTGCACCACCATGATCGGCATGACGTTCGGCAGAATCTGCGAAAACAGGATGCGCCACTCGCTATTGCCCGAAAGCCGCGCGGCCATGACGAAGCCGGCCTCGCGCCGGACATTGGCTTCCGCGCGCGCGATGCGCGCATAAAGCGGATAGTTGATGATCGCAGTCGCTATCACGATGTTGGTAACCGTGTTTCCGAGTGCCGCGACGATACCCATCGCAAGTACGAACAGTGGAAACGCCATGATCATGTCCGCGAGGCGGCTCACGACGATGTCGATCCAACCGCCGAAATAGCCCGCAGCAATTCCCGAGATTCCGCCCAGCGCAAACACGAGCGCTACCGAGGTGATCGCGATTGTCATGTCGAGCTGCGTTGCAACGACAACGCGGCTGAAAATGTCACGCCCAAGTTGATCGGTCCCGAACCAATGCGCCCAGGACGGCGGCTTCAACGCAACTTCCGTGTTAGTCGCCAGCGGATCGTAGGGAACGATCCAAGGACCGAAAAGCCCCGCGATCATGAATAGAAGAAACAAACCGAAGGCAAAGCCGGTAATCGGATTTTCCGAGATCACGTACTTGGTTTGCCGCAGTACGGCCACGAAACCGGAAGTCTGCGCAGAGCCTGCGGCCTCGGCAGGCTTCGCCGCGACCACGAACTTCGGCGCGCGCGCGACAGTGCTCACCGCACTGATACGGGAGTGCGAGTTCATGCGGCCATCCTGACCCGCGGATCGATCACCCCGTACAACAGATCGATCATCAGATTCAAAAGCACATACATAATTGCCATGACCAGCACGAAGCCCTGCACGGGGGCAAAGTCGGAAGCGATCAAGGCTTCAACAGCGTACGACCCGATGCCCGGCCAGGCGAAGACCTTTTCGACCAGCACATTCGCGCCAAGCAAGAACGAGAACACCATGCCGAGCGTAGTGATGACCGGCAGTAGCGCATTTCTGAACGCATAGGTGATAATGACCTTGCGCGTATTGAGGCCACTTGCCCTCGCCGTCCTGACAAAATCCGACGACAACACGGCAAGCATGGAGGCCCGCGTCATGCGGGTGATCGGCGCCAGCGAAAAGATTGCAAGCGTCGCAGCCGGAAGAATGAGCTGCTTCAGCGAGGCCCAGAAAACTTCAAGGTCGCGCGCAATCAGACTGTCGATCAGGTAAAAGCCGGTAACATGCGGAGGCGCGGAATAAATGATGTCCAGCCGGCCTATCGGCGACGGCGCCCAACCCAGAATGAAATAGAAGAAATAAGCGAGCAATAAGCCGGTAAAGAAAACCGGAAGCGATACGCCCGCTGTCGCAACGACGCGCGAAGCATGGTCGATGAGCGAGCCTTCTTTGACTGCAGCAAGCACGCCGAGCGGAATCGCAATCAGGATCGAAACGATCAGGCCGACGAGCGTCAGTTCTGCGGACGCTGGTAGACGCGAGACGAGATCGCGGATCACTGGCTGCCCCGTGGTCAGCGACTGACCGAAATCACCACGCGAAAGGTCTTGGACATAATGCACGAACTGCTCGTATTTCGGCTTATCGAGACCGAGTTTCACGCGCACTTCCTGAATCGCTTCCTTTGTAGCCGCAGGGCCCGCGAAATACTCCGCAGTATCGCCTGGCAAAAGCCGCGTTAGCGCAAAGGTTATGCAGACCACCGCTGCGATACTGAACAGCGTGATGCCGAGACGCCGGCTCATTCTTAGAAACATAAGAAAGTCCTTGAGTAAGCAAACGGGCGGCGCGATTGCCGCCCGCTTTACGCCAACTAGCCCTTCGCGAGGTTGCGATAGTCGAGCCGCCGGTGGAACCAATACTGGTAACCGGACACGTTTTTCTGCATCGCGACGTTCGAGTAAGGTTGGTACAAGGGAATACGCGGCACATCCGCGAATGCCTGATCGACGAAGCCCTTCACTGACTTGTCGTAAGTGGCCTTGTCGTTGATCGCAGCCGCGTCGCGAGCCGCGATGATGTTCGCGTCCATCTCCTTCGACTGATAGCTCATCGTGTTGAAGATAGAATTGGCGCCGTGATAACACCAGAAGAAGAAGTATTCCGGGTAGTCGAGCCAGCCCGAGAATACGTTCACGTAAAGCGGCATCACCTTCTTGTTCAGCTCCGTACGCCAGTTTGCGCCGGGTATTTTATTGATCGTGGTCTTGATGCCGATTTGCGCAAGACTCTCTTGGATGAGCACGCACGTTGGCTCGTTGACGCCAGCGAAGTTAAGGTCGAACGATAGCGTCGTCTCAAAGCCATTTTCGTAGCCGGCCTCTGCCATCAGCTTCTTCGCCTTCGCGATGTCACTGTTGTACTTGTGCGCCTGCGGCCAGGCGACTTCGGTCGGCTTGTTCGCCGCGGCACCAAACGTCTTGCCACCGAGACCGTAGAGCACCGCGTCCATGATTTTCTGGTACGGCACCGCGTAAGCCACCGCCTGACGAACTTTGACGTTGTCGAAAGGCGGCTTGGTCACGTTCATACCGAGGTATTGCACGCCGTTGGAGAACGGCGTCGAGACGATATTGAGCTTGCCGCTTGCTTTCAGCTCGACGAAATCCTTGTTCGGCAATTCGTAGGAGATGTCCGCGTCGCCCCGCTCCAAGAGCGCACGGCGATTGCCGGCGGAAGGAACAATGCGCCAAACGATGCGCTTGGTTTTCGGTAGCGGTCCGAGTTTGTAGTTCTCGTTGCGCGCGAAAATGACTTCGGTGCCCGGCGTCCATTTTTCGACGCTGTAGGGACCACCACCCGCGATGTTCTGCTTGGTATAGTTGAGGCCCCACGGATCCTTTTCGTCGGCGTTCTTCTTGATCAGTTCCGAATGCATGACGACCGGAACAACCACCGCAAGATCGGGAATCGTCAGTCGATCTTTGCGCAGGAAATCGACACGGATGGTGTTGTCGTCAACGACGACAAACTGTTCCGGCTTTTCGAGAGAACCCGCCTTCATCTGGAAAGTCGGAAAACCGCCGACGGTGACGGCACGATCCAGCGACCACTTCACGTCTTTCGCGGTGATCTTGGTACCGTCGTGGAAGGTCGCGTCCTTGCGGAGCTTGAAGGTCGCCGACATGTCGCCGATCTTCATATCTTCAGCGAGCTCAGGCTTAAACTTGTCCTTGTCGTAATACTCGACGCCGTTCGGCAGCTTCTTCATTTCGTGGCTGATCAGGCGCGAGTAGCAATTCCACGCCACTTCGTAGCCCGGCACGTTGGTGCCGACACCATGAATGTCGATGTTATTGGGCCCGCCTTCCGAGACGATCAACATTGTCTCGGCGCGCGATTGCGCCTTCGCGGGAGAAAAGACGGCGGGAGCCGTCAGAGCAGTAGACGCGGCCATCGCACCGGCCGATTTTAGAAAGTCACGACGCTTCATTACCCAGTCCTCCGAATCCAACTCGGAGGAGCTATTGCGAACAGCGTGCCAATTTCGGCCGCGGCGAATCTCTTAGAGATTCCAATAACATGAAGATTTTAGAGCAGGAGCGTAGCCGTCCCGAATTGCATACAATTCACGTTTTGCTGCCCATTTTATGAGCATTCAGCTTTTTGCCTTCAAAGTTCTTTGCGTCTCCTTCTATGGAATTGGGGACCTAGAATCCGTCGGATGAGAATATTTGCGGCCGCCACGAGGCAGCCAGACCGCTGCTTTAAAGCTTCAGAGCGGTGAGGTTGTACGGTCGATTACTCGCGCTTCTTTCCTAATTTTCCGGAGTCTTGTGCCGTATGCATCCGAGGCTTTTTAGGTGTTGTTGCGGTTATCCTGCGCTCGCGAATATCGTTGGCGAAATCCTGGCGGTGTAAACCGCGACCGCCTGCGATCGAAGGTTTGAAGCAGGTGCACATCACCATCTGGAACAGGTGAGCGGTTCGTAAACCGCGAATTGTGCAGCGAAGAATGCCGCTAAATGACTGAAAAGTTTGGTGGGCGCACAAGGACTCGAACCTTGGACCCGGTGATTAAGAGTCACCTGCTCTACCAACTGAGCTATGCGCCCGCACCAATCGGGCCGCGAGATTAGGCTCGCGGAGACGGGCGGGGATAGCAAAGCACCCTCGCCCTGTCCAGCTTGGATTCCGGGAGAAAACCCCCGGAACCCCTATTCTGCAAAGGCTTCTTCGCGCTTCTTCCGGATCGCCGGCAGGAGCACCAGAACGAGCGCGATAGCAGACACCGCAAGCAGGCTCGCGCTGATCGGCTCCCGCACGAATACCGTGGCATCGCCAAAGGAAAGCTGCATCGCGCGCGTGAAATACTGCTCCATCAGGCGTCCGATCACGAAGCCTAGCAAGAGCGGTGCCGGCTCGCATTCCAGCTTGAAGAGCACGTAACCGATCACGCCGCAGGCAGCCATCGTGTGCACGTCGAACGGATTGTTGCTCACCGAATAAACGCCGATGCAGCAGATCGTGACGATGCCGGGAAACAAGAGACGATACGGAATCGTCAAAAATTTCACCCACATGCCGATCAGCGGCAGGTTCAACACTAGCAACATAAAGTTGCCGATCCACATCGAACTGACCACGCCCCAGAACAATTCCGGGCGGTCGGTTACGAGCGTCGGACCGGGCACGATGCGATGAATGATGAGCGCGCCCAGCATCAGCGCCATCACCGGGTTAGAGGGAATGCCGAGCGTCAGCATCGGAATGAACGACACCTGCGCGCCGGCGTTGTTTGCCGATTCCGGCGCGGCAACGCCGGCAAGTTTGCCCTTGCCGAAATCCTGCGGCGTCTTCGAAAGCCGTTTCTCGAGCGAATAAGCCGCAAAAGCGCCGAGGATCGCGCCGCCACCGGGTAGAATGCCGAGTACCGAGCCCACAGTGGTGCCGCGCAGGATCGGCGGAATCATTTCTTTCAATTCGGCTTTGGTCGGAATGAGATCGAAGAATTTAGATTTGATCGCTTCGCGCTTGGTATCGTCTTCGAGGTTGCGGATGATTTCACCGATCCCGAAGATGCCCATAGAGAGCGCGACGAAGTCGAAGCCGTCGAAGAATTCCGGATTATCGAACGTAAAGCGCGGCGCTCCGGACTCGCTTGGGCCAACCATTGAAATGAGCAAGCCGAGCACAATCATCGCCATTGCTTTCACGAGCGAGCCCTGCGCAAGCACGACCGCCGCAACAAAGCCCATCACCATCAGCGAGAAGTAGTCAGCCGGCGAGAACTTCAATGCCGCCGACGCGAGCAAAGGCGCAAAGCCGACTATCAGGAAGGTTGCGACCGTACCGGCGAAGAACGACCCGACGGCAGAAGTGAAAAGCGCGAGCCCTGCTTTACCTTTCTTTGCCATCTGGTGACCGTCGATCGCGGTCACGACCGAGGATGTCTCGCCAGGCAGATTGATCAGAATTGCCGTGGTCGAGCCGCCATACTGCGCGCCGTAATAGATGCCCGAGAGCATGATGAGCGCGGAGACCGGATCGAGCTTGAACGTGATCGGTAGAAGCAACGCGATCGTCGCGATAGGGCCGAGACCCGGCAGCACGCCGATTGCGGTACCAAGCAGCACGCCGACAAAACAATAAAACAGATTGTCGAGAGTTACGGCCTGCGAGAAGCCGAGCGCGAGGTTCGCGCCCATGCCCGAGAAGAAGTCAGCGAGAAAGCCCATCGTCGTTCTCCTCGCTCAATAACAGAAAGGAATGGATTCGCCGGCGACGCCGAGCGAAATCAGCAAGGTCCGCAGCCACGTTCCGCAAAGCGCGATCGGCAAGCCAAGGCCCCAGATGAAAATTGCCCAGGAGAAAATCGCAAGAATAGCCGCCGTCGACACCGCGGAGACCATGTTCCATTGGCGCGTGGCGAGGCAACTAACGAAGGCGGTCACGACGATGGCGGGAATAAAACCGAGGCCCTTGATCGTCGCGCCGAAGAACACCGTCATGCCCGTGATGATGATCAGGCCGCGCCACGGAACCGCGGTAAGAGCTTCACCTTTCGTCCGCAGGCCATTGATCAGAATTGCGATCGAGAAGATAAAGAGCAGACCAAGCAGCATCAGCGGAAAGAAAGCCGGCCCAGGACGCGCGATCCGTCCGAGCGGAAGCTCAACGAGACCGGCTGCGAACACGCCGCAAACGGCAAGCAGCAGCACGCCCGTGTAAAAATCTTTCGGATTTGAGACGCCGCCGAGACCGCCGTCACGGCGAAAAATAAAGAAAGCGGCAGCGAGATACGCTGCGATCAACGGTAGCAAAACGTACCAGCTCACTTCGATCGAGCGCAGGTAGAATACAATTCCGAAAAGTGCCGCGCCGATTACCGCGACGATTACCGCGAGAGGACTCGTCGGTTTGCTGATTGTGCTGGCCATGTTCCGCCCCCGAGAACTTTAAAAAATCGGCCGGACCCCTGAAGCGCGATCCGGCCGATTAACTTGTGTCAGTATGTGCCGATCAGTCCGCGAACTGGCCGGCAGCCTGAATGAGCGGACGCCACTTTTCGATTTCCGCTTTCAGCTTAGCTTGCAGCGCGGCTCCGGTCGCCTGATCCTGCGGAACCGGCTCGGTACCGAGTTCGGCAAACGCCTGGATCACTTTCGGATCCTTCAGCGCCGCCTGCAGCGCCTGCGTAAGTTTTGCGACTACTTCCTTCGGCGTGCCCTTCGGCGCGTAGATGCCGTGCCACACCGCAACTTCAAAACCCTTCAGACCGGCCTGATCCAGCGTCGGAAGATCCGGTAGGCTCTTCACGCGGGTCTTCGTGGTGACGCCATAAGCCTTCACCTTGCCGCCCTTGATCTGGCCGGTGGTGTTGGTGGTCTGGTCGCACATCAGGTCAACGCGATCGCCGAGGATGTCGGTCATCGCCGGACCGGTGCCATTGAAGTTGATCGTGTTGAACTGCTGCTTCACAGCAGCCTGCAACAGCATGCCGCAAAGATGCGAGGCCGAGCCGATGCCGGCATTCGCATAGGAAGTCTTTTCCTTGGTCTTCGCGATGTATTCGAGCACACCCTTCAGGTCTTTTGCTTCAAGGCCCGGACGGGCGATCAGCGACATCGGCGCGTCGGTGACAAGGCCGACGAACTCGAAGTCGTTGAGCACGTTGTATGCGAGCTTGCGATAAAGTGTCGGCGCGGTGGACATGCCGATGTGGTGCAGGAGAATGGTGTAGCCGTCCGGAGCCGCCTTTACGACGAGACCCGGAGCGCGCGTGCCGCCGGCACCGGCTGCATTTTCAACAATGACCTGCTGACCGAGAGACTTCGACATCGATTCCGCAACGAGACGGCCGACCGTATCGGTCGGGCCACCGGCCGCGAACGGGATCATCATGGTGACCGAACGTGTCGGAAAGTTCTGCGCCGAAGCGCCGGAGATGCCGAGCGCGAGAATTCCCGCGCCGGCGATTAGCCACTTACGCATTTTCGTCCTCCCAAAGGCGGGCGCTTTATATCGGCGCCCTTGTTTTCATTGCTCCGCCGCCTTCCGTCAGCGGGCGGGGTAAGAAGATCATAGGCACCATCTGAGGCCCCCGCCCGTCAAGCCGAAAAGCGGGGCAAGGCCGTTAACACCGCGCAACCGCAGCATTTTCCGCACCCAATGCGCTCGCCTCAAAATCCCGCCGGAACCCGGATTTGACTCCAGATTCCAGCAGGAATACTGGGGGGTGCTTTTGCGAGCGAACGTTCATTCGCTTTTACCGCAACGCAGCCAGACGGGCTTTTCCCCCGGCTGAGCGAGGACCAAGGACAATGCGCCGCGCCAATGCCCAGCTTCAAATGGACCGCCGGGAAGAAATTCTCGTCGCGGCCAAGCGCTGCTTCTCCCGCAGCGGCTTCCACGGCACTTCCATGCAGGAAATCTGCGCCGAAGCGCAGATGAGCCCCGGCAGCCTCTACCGTTACTTCCCTTCCAAAGAAGCGATCATCGCTGGTATCGCCGAGCAGGACCGCGCCGACGTCGCCGAAAAATTCCAGGCGATCGTCGAAGCGCCGGATTTCTTCGCGGCACTCGCCGCAGCCGCACGCCACTACATCGTCGAAGAGACGATGGAGGAGGTTTGCCTCCAGACCGAAGTCAAAGCCGAAAGCCGTCGCAATCCTGAGATCGCGAAGATTTATGCAACCGTCGAGCAGGAAGTGAAATCCGGCATGCTGAATGTGCTTCGCGCGGCCGTCGCGCGCGGTGACATTCCGAAGACGGTGGATCTCGAAATCGCGGCGACCATGTTGATGGCGCTGGTTGACGGCCTTTACTGGCGCCGCGCTGTCGATCCAGAATTCAACGCGGAGACAGTGCTGCCGACGCTTCTTTCGGTAACGCATTTCCTGCTGACCGAGCCTGACA
>JAKFYO010000280.1 GCA_021730825.1 Hyphomicrobiales bacterium | reverse complement strand
GGAGAGGGCGAGGCCGTCTTTTTCGCGCACAATCGGCGCGCCGACCACCTTCACCGGCAGATGCAGATCGCGCGCCATTGTCTTGATGACCTGTAGCTGCTGGTAATCCTTGTCGCCGAAGACCGCGATGTCTGGCATCACGCTGGTGAAAAGCTTCGCGACGACAGTGGCAACGCCGTCGAAATGTCCGGGCCGGAATTTATCGTCGAGACCGACAGCGGCAGGGCCCGTGGGCTTCAGCATGGTCGCGAAGCCTTCCGGGTACATTTCTTTCACATCGGGCATGTAGACGAGGTCGGCGCCCGCTTCTGTGAGCTTGTCGAGATCGGCCTCGATGGGGCGCGGATAGCGCGAGAAGTCCTCATGCGGCCCGAACTGGGTCGGGTTCACGAAAATGGAGACCACTACCTTCTTTGCGGATTTTTTCGCGAGCGCGACCAGCGAAATGTGCCCGCTATGCAGCGCGCCCATGGTCGGCACCAGCGCGATGTCGGCTTTCTTCTTGCGCCATTCGGCAAGCGCTTCGCGGAGCGCTTTCACGCTCTTCACCACGCGGGGCCGCGTCTTTTTTGCGGCTTTGGCCATGTTTTGCGCCTCCCGCGCCTGATCTTACAGCCAAAAATAGCAAAAGTGCCCGGCTGGCGCCAATTTCACGCCATCGGTTGCACGAGCGGCCAAAACACCCGATCTATTGGGAATGGCCGATACGAAAGACAAAAACCCCGTCGGAACGGCCACGCAGAACCTCGAACAAAGCTCTCCGCGTGGCCAGATCGACGCATTTCTAGCCAAAGCCAAGACGCTGGGTCCGCGCACCGACGGCAAGCGCGGACGGCTCGCGTTTGCGTTAGACGCCACCATGAGCCGCCAGCCGACCTGGGATCTTGCCTGCAAGCTTCAGGCGGAGATGTTCGAGGAAGCAGGCGCGGTCGGCGGCCTGGACGTGCAACTCATCTACTTCCGTGGCCTGCGCGAATGCCGCGCCTCGAAATGGAATTCAGACCCCGCGCGTCTTGGCGAGATCATGGCAGGAATTTCCTGTCAGGGCGGGCACACGCAGATCGGCCGCGTGCTCGAACATGTCCGCGCCGAGAGCAAGACCGCAAAGATCGATGTGCTGGTCTATGTCGGCGACGCGATGGAAGAGCGGGTGGACGATCTCTGCGCTATGGCTGGCGAACTTGGCCTGCTCGGAATTCCCGCGTTCATGTTTCAGGAAGGCGGCGACCAGGTCGCGGAGAACGCATTTCGCGAGATCGCGCGGCTTACCAAAGGCGCGTGGTGCCCGTTCGACGCGGGCGCGGCTTCGCAGTTGCGCGAATTGCTCCGCGCGGCTGCGGCTTATGCCGCGGGCGGGCACAAGGCGCTGAGCGATCTTTCCAAACGTGGCGGCAAGGGTGCCGTGAAACTGATCGAGCAGATGCGCTGATGGGAATTCCTACCTTACTGATCGGCCTCGCCGTTCTGTTCGTGCTGATCTTTGTCGGGCGCATGGTTTCGACCAGCGATCCGAAGAAGCTCGCAAAGCTCGTGCGCACGATCGGCGGCTTTGCTTCGTTTGCGCTCGCAGCACTATTGGCGGTTCGCGGCCAATTTATTCTCGCAGTTCCGGTCGCTTTTTTCGGCGCGGGGCTGCTCGGATGGATCGCGACACCGGCAAGCTGGACCGCGCGCACACAACGCACGACGGGACAGGTCTCGCGCGTGCGCGCAGCCTTCGTTGAAATGGAATTGGATCACGACAGCGGCGAAATGCGCGGCCGCGTGCTAAAAGGAAAATACGAAAACGTGCCGCTCGACGCGCTCGATCCACCGGCGCTGCTCACACTGCGCGACGAATTCGACGCCGAGAGCCGTGCGCTACTCGAAGCTTATCTGGACCGCAGGACGCCCGGATGGCGTGAGAACGTCGAGGAAGACATGAGTGCGGGGAGCCGAGAGCCGCCGCGCCATGGCCCGATGACCGAAGAAGAGGCGCATCAAATCCTGGGGCTTGAAGCGGGCGCTACCGATGCGGACATCAAGCGCGCTCATCGCAGTCTCATGAAGAAACTCCACCCCGACCAAGGGGGGTCTACGTACCTGGCCGCTCGCGTCAACGAGGCCAAGGAAACTCTTCTCCGCCGCCATCACTAAACTCCACGCAACACTTACGCTTCGCTTTTAGTGACGCATCCCTTCGCCGGATTTGCTCCGGTCGTTTTATTCTTCAGTTCTTCGCTACGAGACAGTCGAAGTTATGCTTTTGCAGCGTCTGGCAGGTACGCTTTGCGTGCCATTCGGACCTGAAGCCTGCGAAGCGTGCCCTAAAAAGATTAGTGGAGTCTTTCGATACCTTCTCGGTATAGGGCGTTACTTTCGCGAGCAGGGCGGTTGCAGACTCTTTTGCGTCGTTCAGGCGCTGTTTTGCGGCCTTCGAGTTCGGGAAGGCGCCGACCTGGATCGACCAGCCGGTGCGGGCTGCAACCGGCAATGGATCGCCTTCGTCATCGCCTGCGGCTGCGGAAGCCGGTGCCGCCGGGACCGGAATGCTGTTCGTGGATGCGACCTGCGTGCGGCGCGGCGTGTTTTTCGGCGTGACCGGCATCAAGTCGTTTTCTTTCGCGGCGGCGGCGAGCGCCTGCGCTTCAAGCTCGAGTTCTTCGGTTTCCGACATTTCGCGCGGCGCGTTCGGGCTTTGCACTTGTGGTTGCGGCTGCGGACGGATCTGCGGGGTTTCCGCGAGCGGATGCGGTTTCACTTCGTTGTAGGCTAGCGCGCCGGCAGTGATGGGGGCGGGCGCCTGCGCTTGCTGCTGGGCCGCGGCACTCGCGTCAGCGACAATGATCGGCGCCTGGTTCGGTGCCAGCGCCATTTGCACCGGCATCGAATTCCCGATGCTCAAATTCGAGAACGCAAAAGCGTTCGCCTGCGCGGTCTTCTGTTCCATCACCTTGCCGTCGGCGTCGAGCGGCATGGTTTTGACCGGAATCGGGCGGATCGGTTCGTTCGAACCGGCGACGACCACCGGCTGTTGTTTCGGTTGCGGCTTTGGCTGCGGTGCACGTGCAACGCGCGGCTTTTCTTCCTGCGGCTGTTTTGCCGGCGGTGCTTTTGCGGTCCGCACAGGCGCGGGCGGCGGCGCTTCCGCAACCAGCGGAGCCGTGCGGGGACCTGCATGTGCGTCGTCGAGATTATCCGCGATTAGCTCGCGCATGTACTGGTCGCGCGCAGCACCCGTGCGGCCACCGAGCACGACGGAAACGATATGCCGGTTCTTGTGACGCACACTGGTGACGAGATTGAAGCCCGACGCATTCGTGTAGCCGGTCTTGATACCGTCCACGCCGGTGACGCGGCCCAAGAGCCGGTTGTGGTTCGCGATCACGCGGCCCTTGTAATAAAAACTCTGCGTCGAGAAGAAACGATAGAGCGACGGAAAACGATCCTGAATGGCGCGGCCCAAAGTCGCCATGTCGCGTGCGGTCGTAACCTGTTCACGGTCGGGAAGCCCCGACGCATTCTTGAATACGGTATTCGACATGCCGAGCGCGCGCGCCTTGCGCGTCATCTGCAAGGCAAATGCTTCCTGATCGCCCGCAAGAGCTTCGGCAATCACGACTGCGACGTCGTTCGCGGAGCGCGTAACCAGCGCCTTGATCGCGTCTTCGACCTCGATGGTCTGGCCTTCTCGCACGCCGAGTTTCGACGGCGGCTGCTCGGAAGCAAATTCCGAAACCTTGAGCTTCGACTTCAGCGTTAGCTTCTGTTGTTCGATGCGCTCGAACAGCATGTAGAGGGTCATGATCTTGGTGAGCGAAGCCGGGTGGCGCAACGCATCCGGGCTTTCCTCGTCGAGAATTGCGCCGGTCTTGGCGTCAATCACGATCGCGGAGAAGCCTGCTTGCCAGGCCCCTGCCGCGCGCTGGCGCTTGCGCGAACGCGCATCGGCATCGGTTGCCGTGATGAGGAGGAATGCGCCGGCAAGGGTGACGGCGACTGCCAAGGCGGCCCGCTTCCCCAGCGGGGTACGCCAGTACGCAAAACACATACGCGCCCGTCCTGTGCCTTCAGATGCCGGCGGTGGGCCCGTCCGACACTCTTGCCCAACTTGGCGCTCTAACAAGGCGCCGAAGCCCTCAAAAATACGGGTAGGGCCTTATGAAAGGGTAAAACTCCCCTTGCGGTGCGGCATTAGCCGGCCAAATCCGGCTGATTAAGGGAAGAACATTGAAATTGCTGCGATTTTGCGTCGCAACAAATCAGTTGACTTTATTGTGCAGTGCACTATTTAGGCATGGAGCGGCGCGCAAATGCCTCGCCCGAAGTCCGAAAGTCTAGGAAACGGATGCGCCCCCATGCGGCGCGATTAGGGGATTACCATGATCGAGAAGTTCGAAGAGTTTCAGAAGCTTAGCAAAGACAACGCCGAACTGGCCGCGAAGAGCTTCGCGACGTTCCAGAAGAGCGCCCAGGCGATTGCCGTCGAAGTCGCCGATTACTCCAAGAAGTCGTTCGAAGAAGGCTCGGCCGCTTTCGAACAGCTCCTCGGTGCCAAGTCGCTCGACAAGGCAATCGAAGTGCAGACCACCTATTTCAAGGGCGCCTATGAAGCTTTCGTCGCGCAGGCGACCAAGCTCGGCACGCTCTACACCGACGTCGCCAAGGACGCCTACAAGCCGTACGAAGGCTCGTTCGCGAAATTCGGCACCTTCAAGTAAGCGTTGCGTACTCGCGTAATTGAAAAGCCCGGCCTCTCGGCCGGGCTTTTTTGTTTGGCTCGATGTCGCAGGCGAGCTTATTGCGAGAGGTGAAGGCTCGCGAGCTGGCCGCCGATCGCGTTAAAGACGGACTCCAATTCGCTCGCGCTATTGACGTCATAATACATCGATGGGTCGGTCGCGCAGTTGCGAAGCAGGTTTGCGTTCCCATTGATCACGCGGATCGTGTAGATGCGGAAACCGGCTGCTTTCGCGTTGGTGCAGGCGGCAGATGTACGGTTATCGATCACCGAGTTATTGTTATTGTTGTTCCAGCGGTTCTGCGTGTTGTCGCCGTCGGTCAGCAGAATGATGTATTTGCTGAGGTCCGGATTTGGCGCGGCCGCCTCTGTCAGCGGATCCCCTTGGGTCAGGGAATGCCAGGCCCAGGCGAGGCCGATGGTGACGTTCGTATTCCCATCCGGCACCATTGCATCGATGCGGCCCGTCAGCGCGGGCCAGTCGTAGGTAAGCGGCATGATTTCCGCGAGCTGCCAGCCGCATTGAATTGCCGGGAATCTGGTTTCAAGCGTTGTCGGCGCAGTATCCAGTCCATCATGGCTCTGATTGCGATCTTCCACGCAACCGTTCCAGGTGTTTCTGTTCGCGGGCGTCCAGGTCGCATCAACCCAACTGCCGTTGTTGTTTTGACAGGTATTCTGGGAAGTATATTGCGGCTTGGTGCACACTTTCTGGTTCGTGCAAGAATTTTGCGTGTTGTAGCCGGACTTGTTACAGCCCCCGTTTTCCGACTCCCAGATATCCCAGCGCAACCAAGTTGCCGCGATGTTCGATGTGCCGACCTTGGTCTGCACATGGAAGGGAATGATCGAAACCTTCACGTCGCCGGGGTTCTTGGCGGCCTTCTGCAAGATGTCGATCAGATTTTTCGCGGCCTTCTTCAGCTCGGTCATTTTGTTGCTGGACTGCATCGAGCCGGTGTTGTCGAGCGCGAGGGCGACTTCGAGCTTCTTGATGCCCCACGTCACTTCCGTATGCGCGCCGACCGGAAATTGGGTGATGCCGATCACGCCCGAGATCGAGGGGTTATATTGACCGGAAACACTCAATGTGAGTTTTCCAATGCCTGGCGTCGTAATTCGCAGATCGCTCGGCTGAAGGGCCACACGAATGTTGCCGAGGCTTGCCTGAAAAATCTGCCAGCCTTGCGTATCGAGTTGTGCCTGCGAGAGAGGCATCAGCTTCGCGAGCGCCAGGGCGGTGGAATCCAGCGCTTTCTGAATCGAGGTGCGGCTTGCATTGGCGAGCGAATAATCGAGCGCCGCGCCGCTCACCCCGAGCATGGGTACGAGCGCGAGCGCAAACAGGACCGCAACATTTCCTTTCCGGCCTTCATGGCCGCACCAGAACTTCCGTAAGATGCCCATAACGGTCTCCGGGGTTTCTGCCGCGGACCGTGCGCCTTTAATTTTAACCGAGTATTGCGGGAACGTACGAAAGACCGGTCAGGCCTTTGCGCTGGCTGGCGGAACTCCGCGAGCGTTAATAAAAACAAAACGGGATCGCTAAAATTCTAGCGATCCCGTCTCGATGCCGGGTCGTTGTTACTGCGAAAGATGCAAGCTCGCGAGTTCGCCGCCGATTGCGTTGAAGACCGCGTTGAGTTGGCTCGAGTTCGTGACCTCGAAGTACATGGTCTCATTGGTCGCGCAGCTGCGCAGCAGCGCCGCGTTACCGTCGATCATCCGCACGGTGTAAAGCCTGATATTGGCGGCCTTGACGGCATTGCAGGCGAGCGTCGTGCGCGCATCGCAATCGGTGCACAAATCCGGGTTCGAGCCGTTGCCTGCCCAGCGGCTGAGGGTGTTGTCGCCGTCCGTCATCAGGATGATGGCTCGTGTGAGTTGCTGTTCGCTGGTGTCGGTCTGCGCCAACGGCAATGCGGCCGTCAGCGAATGCAGCCCCCAGACCAGACCAACTGTGATGTTGGTTGCCCCGAGCGAGGCGAGGGCATCGACCTTATCGTTCAATGCAGTCCAGTCGTTGGTGAGCGGGATGAGTGCAGGCGGGCAATAATAATTCTGCGCCGGCTGAAAATTCGTCGCCGTAGAAACCGGTGCCGTGTCGGTGACGTCGTTGTCCTTGGTGCGGTCGCGGACGCATCCCTGCCAGGTAGTGCGGGCGTTCTTCACCCACGTGTGCTGGAAGTAAGTCTGCGTGCACTTACGGTTGCTGCCGCTACCGCTGCACGAGCAGTTTGGCTTGTTATTGCAGCTCGCATTCGAACCGCTCGAAACCTGACGCGTGGACTCAACGCTGTTGTAGCAGCCGTTGTAGTAGCGCCCGATCAGCGTCGAATTACGACGACCCGTGTCGCCGGTGTAAAGATTGCTGTTCGTGTTGAAATAACCGGGACAGATATAGCCTCTGTAGGCGCCGCTCGATGGAATGTTCGCAGCGTTGCCGGGGCTGAGCGTCGGGTTCGTCAGGCAACGATAGCCGTGCGGATTTTCCGCCAGCGGGCATGCGTTACCCGGACCGGACTGTTCCCACGTCTCCAAGTTGGTCGCGTTCGCAAGCCACGTTGCCATATAAGCCGGTTCTGCTTCCCAATCGGTCCAATCAAGCCAGGACGCATTCTGGTTTGTGGCTTTATCGACGTTCACCTGACCCGAGAACGGCACGATGGCGACTTTGACGTCGTTGGGTTGCTTGGCTGCGTTTTTCAGCGTGGTGAGCAGGTTCTTGGTGGCTTTCTTCAACTCCACCATGCGGTTCTGCTGCTCCATCGAACCGGTCACGTCGAGTACGAGAGAGAGTTCGAGTTTCTTGATGCCCCACTGGATTTCAGCGTGGGCGCCTACGGGAAAGCTTTCGAGGCCGAGAACCCCGGAAATCTGCGGGGTGTAGGTGCCGGTTGCGACCAGTTTGAGCTTGCCTGTCGCCGGTGTCGTGATCACGAGACCCGATTGCGGCAGGTTCACCTTCAGATGACCTAGACTGGCACTGAAGATTTCCCAGCCTTTCGTATCCAGTTCGGTCTGCGAGAGCGGCATTAACTTCGCAAGTGCAAGGCCGGTCGCGTCCAGAGCTTTCTGCATGGACGCACGGTTCGAATTGGCCATCGAATAATCGACAGCGGCGCCGACCGCGCCGACCAGCGGGACGATCGCGATCGCGAAAATGACCGCAACATTGCCATTGCAGCCTTCCCGGCCACGCCAAAAGCGCTGAAAGATCCCCATGACGGACTCCGAATGGTTGCGGAGGACCGTGGGCGCGGAATTTTAACCGAACCTTGCGGCGATCTGCGAAAGAGGCCGTAAAAGAGTTTTCGCCGGTTCTGCCTGAGTGCAGGAGTTAGCAAACGAAAAACGGGACCGCTAAAATTTTAGCGATCCCGCTTCTTTGTTTCGGATGTCCGCCGCTTACTGCGAGAGATGCAACTGGGCGAGGGTGGCGCCGATCGAGTTAAACACGCTCGTGAGCTGACTTGCGTTCTGCACGTCGAAATACATCGACGGATCGCTTGCGCAGTTACGAAGGAGCGTGGCGTCGCCGTCGATCACGCGGATCGTATAAATCTTGATGCCGGCGTTCTTGACGGCAGTGCAGGTTGCCGCGGTACGTGCGTCAATCGTGTTGCCGTTCGAGCTCCAGCGGTTCTGCGTGTTCTCGCCGTCCGTCATCAGGATGATGTACTTGCTCAGATCGTTGGCGGGCACCGCTGCCTGCGTGAAGGGCTCGCCGATCGTCAGAGAATGCCAGGCCCAGGCGAGACCAATCGAGACGTTGGTGTTGCCGTCCGGATTCATCGAGTCGATCTTTGTAGTCAGCGCCGTCCAGTTGAAGGTCAGCGGCTGCATTGTTGCAAGCGAGTAGGTGCACTGTCTCGCCGGGAACTTGGTTGCGTTGGTGCTCGGCGAGTTATCGGATGCGTCGTTGTTCTGATCGCGATCCTCGATGCAGCCGTCCCAGGTGCTTTTGTTCGCAGGCGTCCAGGTCGCCGTAACCCAGCTACCGTTGTTGTTCTGACAGCTAT
>JAKFYO010000178.1 GCA_021730825.1 Hyphomicrobiales bacterium | reverse complement strand
GACGGTCGCGGGTGTCGCGGTGTTACACGCGAGGCGCTGGCTCGAGAGCATGCTGACGCCGTTCAACCTGCCTTGCATACTATTTCTGATCTGGCTGTTTGTGACGGCGCTGGTATCGCCGAACCCTACCTATACGCTGGTTTCCGCCTTTACCGTGTTCGCCTGTGTTATTTTCTGTGCTTACGTATTCTCGATGTTCGAGCCGCTGGAAGTGTTCACGACCATCGTGCTCGCGATCGTGGCCTTCTGCTTCATCTCGATCGTGGTCTATTTCGCGATCCCTGAATTCGGCCGTTATGTTTATTGGTTGAATGAAGAGAAGTTCGTGAGTGGTCGTCTTGCCGGCATTGCCGGCAGCGCCAATAACATGGCTTTGATTGCGGCATTCGCACTGGTCGTAATCGGCCTCTATGCACGCGAATTTCACCGGATGCACTGGTCGTTTGCGCCGCTTGCAACGGTGATCTGCGGTGCGGCACTGATAATGACCGGCTCGCGCACACCGCTCGCCATGGTCATGGTCATACTTTTCGCGACGTACGCATTGACCTGGCGCCGCCTGCATATCGCACTCCTACTGGTCTCCGCCGGTTTGGTCGCGGCGTCGATCCTGCTGCCCTTCAGCGACCAGATTCTGCTCAAAGTTGTGTCGCGCAGCGGTAGTGCGGAAGAACTGACCTCGCTCACCGGCCGTACCGAAATCTGGTATACGGTGTTAAAGCTCGTCGAGCAGCGTCCGTGGACCGGCTATGGCTACGCAAGCTCCGTGTTTGTGCTTCCCGAATACGCGAACTCCATCGGCTTTGCGACCTCGCACGCCCATAATCTGGCGCTTCAGCTTCTACTGACCGCTGGCTGGACTGGCTTCGTCCTCTTCATGCTTACGATTGCCGGTGTCAGCGCCCGCGCGATCCTGCACGGCGACCGCGTGATGTTCGCGATGCTCGCCTTCGTTCTCTTGAATGGTGTCACGGAATCGAGCGGTTTCACGACGCTTGCCAATATCTGCACGCTCGCTTTCGCAATCTCGGTCACGCTGCCTGCCACGGGGGTAGAATATGCAAACCGTCCTTCATATCAGCGCCGATTTTCCTGATCCGCTGGTGCCGTCCAAGACCAAGGCCGTCCAGAATCTCCTCGCGGAGACAGATGGCTTTCGCCATGTCGTGTATTCGCTGAACCGTGTCAGCTGGCGGCGGAATATCGCGATGCTCTCATTCGGCGAGGATCGCACCGCGATTGCTTACGGCGCGCCGCCTTACGGCGTGATGCTGGAGCGCTTTCTCGTGCCGGTAGGTGAGGCGATCGCGCGGGACATCGAACGAAAAGGCATTTCGCCGTCGCTCATCCATGCGCACAAGTTTACGGTCGATGGCTTGGTCGCGGCCGTCGTATCGGAACTGACTGGCATTCCTTATATCGCGAGCCTATGGGGCGACACCGATATCAAGATCGTCGAGGCGAAGCGCAGGATGAAGCCGCGCTTCAAGCGGCTCGCGCGCGAGGCGGCGCAACTGCTGCCGGCTGCCCCCTGGGCCGAGCGTTATTTCAGGAAAGCCTTTGCCTTGAACGATCAGCACTTTCAGTTGCTTCCGGTCATGACTGCGGGTGACAAAGTGCTTGTGCCTGTGCTCACGCATCCACAGCGGCTAGTCAGCATTTTCGCGCTCGATGCATGGCGCAGGAAGGGGCTCGACAAGTTGTTGGAGGCGCTCGTGATTGCCGCGCGTTCGCGGCCCGATATCGTGCTCGATGTCTACGGCACAGGCTCGCCGAAGTCTCTGCTTGAGGTAACAGACCTTGTGCAGGCCTCCGGGGTTGCATCGCGCGTGCGCCTGAAAGGCGCGCTGCCGCATGGCGAAGTGCAGCGCGTGATGAACGGCTACACCGCCTTCGCCATGGCGCCAAGGCGCGAGACTTACGGGATGGTGCACGTCGAGGCGCTGCTAGCAGGCGTACCGATCCTGTGGTCGGAAAACCGCGGCGTTGACGGTCTCTTCGATGGCTACGAGGTCGGCACTCGCTGCGATCCGAATGCGGTCGAGAGCGTTGCGAAGGGAATTCACTTCCTGCTCGCGAACGAGCGGCGGTTGAAGGAGAATATCGCTGAGCTTCAAGCCACGAACTTGCTGGGGCCTTTGCGCCGCTCCGGCATCGCGGACAACTACCGGCAGATACTGGAGCGGCATTGCGGCGAAGGCCGCGAAGTCTTCAGGCGAGCTGCCCAGCAATCCCGCGGGTAGGAGCCGGCGGCGTGTGCTGCCAGATGCCACGCGTGTCATAGACGATGGCACCGTTGCGGCGCGCTGTGCTCACGCGCCGGAAGGCATCGTGATCGACCAGCACGACGAGGATGCCGGATTGATCGAGCGCTTCGTCGAGCTCGATCTTGCGCGCTCCGTGCCTTGCGAGCGCCTGCGGCAAGTCCTCGACGAACGGCTCGACCACCTGAATGAGCGAGCCGCAACTTTTCGCAAGCCGCTCGACGATTTCCAGCGCCGGACTCTCGCGAAGGTCGTCGACATTCGCCTTGAAGGTGATGCCGAGGCAAGTGACCTTCCGCTCCGGATAGCTATCAATCAGCGCCCGAACGCGCGAGAAAACATAATCGGCCTTGCTATCGTTTACTTCGCGCGAAGTGCGAATGAGCCGCGCCTGATGGGGTGCAGCATCGACGATGAACCACGGATCGACCGCGATGCAGTGCCCGCCGACGCCTGGTCCGGGTTTAAGGATTTCGACGCGAGGGTGGCGATTGGCAAGTTCGATCACTTCCCATGCGTCGATCCCGACATGGTCGCAGATCAACGATAGCTCGTTTGCGAACGCGATATTAGTATCGCGAAACGCATTCTCCGTGAGCTTTACCATCTCGGCGGTGCGCGCGGTGGTTTCGATGCACTTTCCGCGCACGAACAGCTCGTAGAAGTTGCGCGCCTTGACCGCGCATCCCGGCGTCATGCCGCCGACGCAGCGGTCGTTCTGCACGAGTTCGATCAGGATGCGGCCAGGCAACACGCGCTCCGGGCAATAGGCGATCGAAACATCCGGCTCGTCGCTATCGGTTTCATATCCGGGGAAGGTGAGGTCGGAGCGCAATTCCGCGAGCAGGTCGCAGATTTGCTCCGTGGTCCCGACCGGCGAGGTCGATTCGAGGATGACGAGATTGCCTTTGGTCAGATGTGCCGCGATCGATTCCGCTGCCGCCAGCACATGATCGATCACCGGCTTCTTGTTGCCGGAGAGCGGTGTCGGCACCGCGATCATGAAGACGTCCGCCTGCTCGGGTGTGTTGCGTGCCAATAGCTTCTTCGAAAACACGACCTTCTGCACAAGCCCGTCGAGATCGGCCTCAGCAATATGAATGCGGCCATCGGCGATGGTCGCAACCACTTCGTCGTCGATATCGACGCCGACCACCGTGGCACCTCGACTGGCGATGAGCGCGGCCGTAGGCAGGCCGATATAACCGAGACCGACGACGCAAACGCGAATGTCTTTACGACGCATGAGCGGCAACTCCATTGATTTTCGGGAGATCGTCGAGGCTGGAGGCGAGTAGGTCGCGGCGCTCGGCAACTGGAATGTCCTGACCATAAGCAAGCACGTCGAGAATGCGCGCGCTCGCGTGCCCGTCACCGAAGGGATTGTGCGCTCGGCTCATCTTGTCGTAATGGCCGCGGTCGCGTAGCAGTCGCATCGCTTCGGAATAGATCTGTCCCGGATCGGTGCCGACCAGCCGCGCTGTGCCAGCATCGATACCTTCCGGCCTCTCCGTAGTGTCGCGCATAACCAGCACAGGCTTACCTAGTGCCGGCGCCTCTTCCTGTACGCCGCCTGAATCGGTCAATACGAAATCGCAACGGGAGAGGAGATAGACGAACGGTACGTATTCGAGCGGCTCAAGCAACCGGATATTGGCGTGACCGCCGAGCGCCTGATGCATCAAGGCCCGCACGTTCGGATTTGGATGCACCGGATAGACGATAAGCACATCGTCGCTTTCCGCTAACTCCAGAAGTGCCGAAGCGATCCGTTCCATGCCGCCGTCGAAATTCTCGCGTCGGTGTGCGGTAACGAGGACCACGCGCCGGTTCTCGCCGGGCTCCGGCAATTCGCTGTCGATCGCGCGCTTGATATCTTTGAAGCTGCCGATGCGCTTCTCGGTCTCGAGCAACGCATCGATCACGGTGTTGCCGGTCACGATGATGCGATCCGGCGAGATATTTTCACGGAGAAGTGCATCCGCCGCGCGCGGGGTAGGCGCAAAATGCCAGGAGGCGAGCGAACCCACGACCTTGCGGTTCACTTCCTCCGGAAAGGGGGAGTAAATATCGCCCGAGCGCAAACCTGCTTCGACGTGATCGACCGGAATTTTGTGATAGTAAGCAGTGAGTGCGGCCGCCATCGCCGTGGTGGTGTCGCCTTGCACCAGCACGCGGTCTGGCTTTGCTTCCGTCAGCACCTCGTCGATACCGGTGAGAATGCGTGACGTGATCTGCGGCAGCGATTGGTTCGGCCGCATCAGATTAAGATCGACGTCGGGTTCGATGTCGGCGATCGACAGCACCTGATCGAGCATCTCGCGATGCTGCGCGGTGACGCAGACCGTGACATTGAAATTCGGCTCACGTTTCAAGGCATGGATGACCGGAAAGAGCTTGATCGCTTCCGGGCGGGTTCCCATCGCAACAAGAATATTCATCTATGTTCCCCTTGATTGAAGTTAATCGGCGTTGACAGTGCGGACTTGGCGGATGCGTTTTGTGAGCCATTCGCGGGCGAGCAATCCTGCATAGACAGCATTGGTGTTGGCATAGCGCCACCACATGCGGCGCGGCTCCTGATAGACACGGTAGAGCCATTCGAGTCCCGCACGCTGCATCCGGGGCGGCGCGCGGTTCACATGACCGGCGAGCACGTCGAGACTGCCGCCGACGCCCATGATGAAAGGAATGTTGAGCGCCTCGCGATGCTTGCGCAAAAAGCGTTCCTTGCGTGGCGTAGGCATTGCGATGAACAAGCAGTCTGGTTTTGCCGCGCGAATTTCTTCTACGATCTGCGCCTCCTCATCCGTTGAGAAGTAACCGTTGCGGCAGCCTGCGAACGTTAAGCCCGGCCAGCGGTCCAGCGCTTTAATTGTTGCGCGCTCCAGCACGTCTTGTGTCGCGCCAAGGAAGTAGGGGCGGAAGTCGAGATGCGAGCAGACTTCGAGGAGCCGCTCCATCAGATCGACGCCTGAAACGCGCTCAGGCACATCGATTCCGAGGGCGCGTGCGCCCCAAACGATGCCCATACCGTCGATCCCGACGATATGGCTCTCCTTCACGTCGCACGCGAGCTCATCATTGCGCCGCATGTTGACTAGTTTCGCGACGTTGAGCGCAACATGATGCGTAGGCTTACGCATCAGCATGGCGTCGACTGCGCGAACGACCGTTTGTTCGAGTGTCAGAAGGTCGATTGGTGTACCGAGAAACTCTGTCCGCATCAGACTCTCCTTGTGTTCAGGCAAACCTCTTAGGTTCAGAGAAATGGTGTTTTCATCTCTCCGTGAAAAGGTTTGCCCCAGGCCTTCGAAAAGCCGCGCTACGGGTCGCGGGGAACGCCGCTCTTCGAAAGCGTTTCCCAATCCCATAGGCAGCCGAAGCGATACGTCTTGATCCCTTGCTTGACGACGCGCGCGGGATTGCCGGCGACGATTGTCCCTGAGGCGACATCGCGCGTGACTACGCTGCCGGCTCCCACGATAGAGCCGTCGCCGACCGTGACGCCGGGCATCAGAATGCTGTGCGCACCAATAAAGCAGCGGGTGCCAACGCGTGTATCCGCGTAAATCCCGCGCGTCATATCGTGGGTGAGCAGTACCGCGCCGAACGCGACATAGCTTTCCGCACCGATGTGAATGCCGCTTGGATGGGTGCGGTCGAACTCCACGCGCAACGAAAACCATGCGCTCGGATGAATATCCATGCGCCAGACCTTCACGTAGTAGAGGCGGCGCAACGCGATCAGCCGGCTGCGAATCGCGAGCCATACTAGTCGTAGCGGATTGCGTTTCGGCTGGCGTATCGCAATCGGGATGTAGCCCGGATTTTCATAGTCGAGATCGCGCCGGTCTGTGAATTTGCTTTGCGCCTGCATGGCCGCGATCCTCAATAGGCGTTGCGGTAAGTCTTTGGAGAGAAGATGGTTAGAACAAGAATTTTCACGTCGAAGAACAGCGACCAGTTGTCGATGTAGTGAAAGTCGTGTTCCACGCGCCGCTGCATGTCGCGCACGGTACGCGTTTCACCGCGGAGCCCATTCACCTGCGCCCAGCCGGTGATGCCGGGCTTCACATTGTGCCGCCGCGCATAAAGCCTGATTAGTTCTTCGTACTGGTCGTTATGGGTCAGTGCATGGGGGCGGGGACCGACCAAAGACATCTGGCCCAGGAGCACATTGATGAGCTGCGGCACCTCGTCGATATTGAGCCGCCGCAAATGCCGGCCAATTCGTGTGATGCGCGCGTCATTGCGCGTTGCTTGCCGCACAACCGCACCGTCATCGAGTGTGGTCATGGTACGGAATTTGAACACCCGGAACTCAGATTGATTAAAGCCATGCCGCCGCTGACGGAATAAGACGGGACCGGATGAATCGAATTTGATTGCGAGCGCGATCAGGAAAAGCACGGGCGATGCTGAGATCAGCAAGGCAGACGCAGCCGCGATATCGAACGCACGCTTTAATACACGGTCTTTAAGCGTGAGCGGTGCGCGGGCGAGGCGGATCGTATGCATGGTTCCGACGCGCGCCAGAACCGGATGCCGGGTCCAGTTCCAGTGCTGATCCGGGGCGAGGTGTGTTGCCGCCGGGATCGTCGCTAACCCCTCCATGAATGTACGGATGCGTTCGTTCTCGGACCAAGGCAGACACAGCAGGATGTCATCGACTGTCACGCGGCGCGCGAGAGCATTTACGCGCTCAAGCACCTGCGCGGTCTCATCCGCCACTTGCGCGGGATCTCGCGATAGCGGGTCCAGTGCGACCGCCAGCGAAGGCGAGGCAAGTGGAAAGACGCCGGCGATGCGCGTGCCTCTGCGGTCGCTGCGCAGCCGCCGCAGCATCTGATGAACCAGCGGAGTTTCACCGATCACGATCACGTTGCTGCCCGCGAGATGACCGCTTTGCAGGCCGCGCGTAACGAAGGCGATCGTCAGAAAGCGTATTGAGAAGGCGGCGGCGAGCCCCGCAGCATATTGCACGAGGACCGTTCCGCGCGAGTAGAAGTCTGTCGCCTGTGATAAGAACAGCGCGCAGACGAACAGCGACCACGTGATACTCCAGCGCCAAAAGATTGAGCGAAGTTGCTCGCGCCGGTCCATGAGCCGCTTCAGCGAGTAATCGCGCGCAAAGGCCGCCGAAAGCACGAAAGCGAAGGCTAGCCCAAGGGCCGCAAGTGCATAGAAGCGCGGATAGGCAAAACCGTTGAATTTCATAAAATGATAGAGTGCGCTCGCCTCGAACACAGCGAGCGAGACGACGAGAAACTCGAAGGTTAGTACTGCAAGCGGTAACTTGCGTCCGTCGAGAATCGTGGCAGGCCGCCGCTCGGGTCGGACGGAAGGAATGGCTGGAAAAGGTGCACGATCCGGGCCACTAAATCCGCTATTTGAAGCCACGTCGGTCTTGTTCAGCATGCCGCCATCGCTCCTTGTCATATTGCTTCGAAGGCGTGGCGCGGGTCGCGTTCGCGGTAATAACGGTTCACATCGTCTGCCGCGCCGTTCAGAACGACGCCGGTAAGTTTCCCATGCAGTTCCGGACATTCATGCAGCGCGGTCTCGACCGCTTCCTTCGGCGTTTTCA
This sequence comes from Hyphomicrobiales bacterium, assembly GCA_021730825.1. Lineage (GTDB taxonomy): Bacteria > Pseudomonadota > Alphaproteobacteria > Rhizobiales > Xanthobacteraceae. The sequence goes on along the minus strand of JAKFYO010000178.1, from coordinate 928 downwards.
TGGAGGCGACAACGAGCGCAATCCCGTCGACATGTTCGATGAGCGCACGCGGGTCTGCGACGGGTAGGAGCGGAGGGGCGTCGATCACGAGAAGATCGAAATTCTCGCGGGCGAGCTTAATGAAGCGCGTCATGTGTTTCGACGACAAGAGCCGCAATGCTTCGCGTCCGGGTACGCGATGATAGCCGCCGACGACATAAAGCTCGGAATAAGGATCGAACTGAACACAGGATCGAAGGTCGGAGGGATCGCGCAACATTTCCGGCAGGCCGTACTCGCCCTCCAGATTGAGAATGCTGGCAATGCGCGGTTGCCGCAGGTCGGCGTCGATCAGGAGAACCCGGTCGCCGGATTCGGTTGCAACGCGTGCGAGGCTCGCCGCCACCGTTGACTTTCCTTCTCCAGGTAAGGCGGAAGTCAGCATGATTGCCCCGATCGGCGCACCGTCCGCCTGGCGGCGTAACGCAAAGTAAAGCGAGCGTACGCTTTCCGCGTAAACACAATCCGGATCGTCGAGCACGAGAGAGGCAAGCCGCCGCGAACTGGCAATGGTGTCCTGCCGTAAGGGCACCGAAACTTTTGCATTCGGTGGCGGCAGTTGCAGCAGTTTCGGGCCTGAGCCCTGTGCGCCTGCTTTAGCGCCGTTCAGGCGCACGAACGGGATAGTCGCAAGCGGATGCAGACCAAGTGCATTCTCGACATCGAGCACATGCCTGAAGCCGCTGCGGAAGGAATCGCGGGCAAGTGCAAGTGCCACACTTAAGCCCAGCATCCCGAAAAAGCCGAGCCCGATCATGAGCGCGCGTTTGGGATAGCTGGTGGAGATCGGAACAGCCGCCGCTGACACGACACGCGAGTCCGGAATTTGCAGGCTTCCTTCCGCCGTCTGTTTTGCGCGGTTCAGAAAGGACTGAAAAAGATCCCGATT
>JAKFYO010000227.1 GCA_021730825.1 Hyphomicrobiales bacterium | reverse complement strand
TCAGCCGCGCGCAGTTGAAGCGATAAACCGAAACCCATTCGAGTTCGAATTTGCGGTCGCCGAGCATGCGCTTCAGACGCGGGAGCACGCGCTCCGGCTTCTTTTCTTCTTCCGGATCGGCGTCGGGGCCGAGCTGAAGATCGATGCGCCAGACATTATCTGGCTGGCGATGCAGAAGTGCCGACTGGCCGGAATGGAACGGCGGATCGAACCAGAACCAGCGTTCGGTCGGATACTCGGCGGACATTTTCACATCCGCGATCAGGAAGCGCTCTTCGAAGGTGTGGCCCTCGAATTTCAAACCGAGGCAATCGCGCACCTTCGAGCGCGCACCGTCGCAGGCGAGGCACCAATCGGCATCGAGTTGGTACTCGCCTTCCGGCGTTTCGATGGTGAGACGGGCGAAGTCGTTGTGGCGCTCCACCGCCGTGACGCGATTGCGCCAGCGGAGCTCAATCAGAGGCAATTCGGCTGCGCGCTCAACCAGATAGCCTTCGAGATAATACTGCTGGAGATTGATGAAGGCCGGCATCTTGTGACCGGCCTCCGGCAGCAGGTCGAAAGCATAAACCTGATGCTCGCCGAGAAAGACTTTACCGACTTTCCAGGTCACGCCCTTTTCGACCAGACGTTCGCCAAGGCCGAGACGATCCATGATCTCAAGCGAGCGTTTCGAAAAGCAGATCGCGCGCGAGCCTTCGCCGATACGGTCCGCGTCGTCGAGCACGACCGAAGCAATCCCGCGCTGCGCGAGATCGATTGCCGCAGTCAGCCCGACCGGACCGGCACCGACGATCACGACGGGACGGCGAACCGGATTTTTCGAATCCTGATCTGCGCTGCGGCGATAACCGAACTGATAAACCGACTTGCGTTCTGCCATCGCCCCCGAGCGCTCTTAACCTTGAGGTTTAAAATCGAGTTTGGATTCCACATCCTTCTTCATCTCGGCCGGGCAGTTCGTGCCGATTTGCTTCTGGATCTGCTGCATGCCGATCTGATGCACGATACTGATCAGGGTAAGCTGACGTTCGGTTTTCTTTTGCTTCCGCCAGTAAGCCATCATCGGTTCGTAATTGCGTTTGCTCCATTCGAGCCCGCAGATGTCGGCCCCGCCGCTGAACAACCCACGGCCGAGCACTTGGCTGGTTTCCGAAAGCGTCAGAGGCGGATTTTTCTTTTCTTCCGCTGTAGCAGGTGCGCAGCGATCGCTGCCGCAACGTGCATTCTGAATGTCGCCGAGTGCCGCCTGCAATACTTGTTGCATCAGCTCTTCACGCGACTTGGCCTTTTGAGACTGCGCCGAGGCGGAAGCGGCAAATGCAATGACGAACAAGAAAGCGAAAATAGCGCGCATCGTTCTTCTCTCTGAAGTTAACCTTGTAGTGCCTTCCACATTTCGCGGTCGCGTTCGGCGGTCCAGATCACCGGATGGTCGATCCCCCGCGCCTCGTCGTAGGCCCGCGAAACATTGAACGGCATACAATGCTCGTAGATCGCGAATGTTGCGTATTTTGTGTCCATCGCCGCGCGGGCCGCGTTCCATGCGTCTTTTAACGTTCCGCCTTTCGCCGCGACCGGTACGATGCTGCCGTAAAGATCGGATAAAAACGCCTTAGTCAGCTTGATGCCGTCGGTCACCTGCGCCGCACTTTTCAATGCGGCACCCCGGCCCGGAACCAGCGCGGCCGCGCCGAATTCAGCTAGGTTATTCAGCGTCGTAGGCCAATCCTTGAGATGCGCGTCGCCGCAGTAACAGGCCGAGTGATATTCGACGAGATCGCCCGAAAAGACCACGTTCGCATCCGGCACATAAGCCACGAGGTCGCCTGCGGTGTGGCCGCGGCCAATGTGACGGATTTTAACCTCGCGCTTGCCAAGCCAGACCGTCATTTCTTTGGGAAACGTCATGGTGGGCCAGGTCAAACCGGGAATCGATTCCTGCGCCCGGAACAGGCGCGGGAACCGGCCAATCTCCGAATCCATATCCTGCTTGCCGCGCTCGACGATCAGATCGCGGGTCGCATCGGAAGCGAGGATCGCTTTCGCATTGTAGGCGGAGGCGCCCAGCACGCGCACCGCGTGGTAGTGCGTGAGCAGCACATGCGTGATCGGCTTGCCGGTGACTTTCTTCACGCGCTCGATAACGTCTTTCGCCATCACCGGCGTCGCCTGCGCGTCGATCACCATCACACCGTCGTCGCCGACGATGATTCCGGAATTCGGATCGCCCTCCGCGGTGAAGGCATAGAGATCGCGGCCGATCTCCTCGAAGGTGACTTTCTTTTCCGAGAGGTCGCCAGTCGAAGCAAAATTCGCCATCACGCCTTTTCCACTTTGTGATCGATCGCGCCGAAAATGGATTCTCCATGCGCGTCGAGCATTTCGATTTTCACGCGGTCGCCGAACGAAAGGAACGGGGTCGAGGGTTTGCCGTTGCGGATCGTTTCTACCGCGCGGATTTCGGCAATGCAGGAGTAGCCGACGCCGCCCTCTTCTATCGTTTTGCCCGGCCCGCCGCCGGCGTCTTTGTTCGAGACCGTGCCGGAGCCGATGATCATTCCAGCGGAGAGCGGGCGAGTGCGCGCGGCATGCGCGATCAGCTTGCCGAAGTCGAACGTCATATCGGTTTTTGCGTTCGGCTTTCCGAACAGCTTGCCGTTTACATAGGACATGAGCGGCAGGTTCAGCGTGCCGCCATCCCACGCGTCACCCAGTTCGTCGGGTGTAACCGCAACGGGCGAAAACGCGGTCGGCGCTTTCGATTGGAAGAAGCCGAAGCCCTTGGCGAGCTCACCGGGAATAAGGTTTCGCAAGCTGACATCGTTTACGAGCAGCACGAGCAGAATTTCCTCACGCGCCTCCTCCGGGCTGATCCCCATCGGAACGTCATCGACTATGACTGCGACTTCGGCTTCAAAGTCGATACCCCAAGCGGCATCCGCGAATTTCGACGGCTCGCGGGGTCCGAGAAACCGGTCCGAACCGCCGCGATACATGAGCGCGTCGGTCCAGAAGCTTTGCGGCATCTCTGCGTTGCGCGCCTTACGCACCAACTCGACGTGATTGACGTAAGCCGAGCCGTCCGCCCACCCGTAAGAACGCGGCAAGGGTGCGTCGCATTCTTCCGGATTAAACGGATAATCTTCGACCTTGCCGGCTTCGAGCGCTTCCGCGATTCCGCGAAGCTCGGGCTCGGCTTCGTCCCAATTCTCGAGCGCCACCTGCAAGCTCGCCGCGGCATCGGCGTAGCGCGTGAGATCGCGCGAAACGATCACCAGCCGCCCGTCGCGGCCTTCCTTCAACGATGCGAGCTTCATTATTTGGGCTCGCGGCGGTTGGGGTCGAAGTGCGTTTTCAGCCCGGTCCAGCAGTCGATGTAGTTGTCCTGCAAGGCCGGGGATTTCGCCGCGAATTTCGTGACGCGCTGGCGGAATCTCGTTTCGAACATGAAGGCGAGCGTGTTCGAGAGCTTCACCGGCTTCAGCTCGACGTTGCTCGCGTGCTCGAACGCATCCACGTCCGGTCCATGCGGCAGCATGGTGTTATGCAGGCTGATGCCGCCGGGCGTGAAGCCTTCGGGTTTCGCATCGTACTTGCCGTAAACGAGACCCATGAACTCCGACATGATGTTGCGGTGATACCACGGCGGACGGAAGGTGTTCTCGGCGACACCCCAGCGCTCCGGGAAAATCACGAAGTCGATGTTCGCAGTACCCGGCGTTTCGGAGGGTGAAGTCATCACCGTGAAGATCGACGGATCGGGATGATCGAACAAAATTGCGCCGACCGGCGAGAAATGCCGGAGGTTATATTTGTACGGATAGTAATTGCCGTGCCATGCGACGACATCAATCGGCGAATGATTGGTCTCGGTGCGGAACATCTCACCGCCCCACTTCACATAAAGCGTGTGCTTGCCTTCAATATTCTCGTAGGCCGCCACCGGCGTGTGAAAGTCGCGCGGATTGGCGAGACAGTTCGCGCCGATCGGCCCGCGATCCGGCAACGTGAAAGCGCCGCCATAGTTTTCGCAGACATAAGCGCGTGCGGGCCCGTTCAGCAATTCGACGCGGAAGATCACGCCGCGCGGGATGATGCAGATTTCACCTGGGCTGATATCGATCAGGCCAAATTCGGTGCGGAAGCGCAGCGAATTTTCCTGCGCGACGATAAGGAACTCGCCGTCGGCATTGAAGAAATGCTCGCGCTCCATCGACTCGTTGATGAACAGCATGTGGGCGGCCATGCCGCTCATCGCTTCGCAATCGCCCGCAACCGTGATCGTGTGGAGGCCATTCACGAAGGTGGTTTTGCCTTTCGGCATTTCCATCGGCGACCAGCGCAACTGGCCGATCGGCATTTCGGTCTCGTCGCGCTCCGGCGCAGTCCGGATATGACCACGGTCGATGCGCGAGAAGCGCGAGGTGTGCTTGACCCCGGCGCGCACGCGATAAAGCCACGAGCGCTGGTTCGTTGCCTGCGGCGCAGTAAAGGGGGAACCGGAAAGCTGCTCGGCATAAAGGCCGTAGTTCACTTTCTGCGGCGAGTTACGTCCGATCGGCAGCGCGCCGGGCAGCGCCTCGGTTTCGAAGCTGTTGCCGAAGCCGGACATGTAACCCGGAATGATCGCGCTCTCGATGTCGGCGGGCCTGCGAGACTCGACGGGTGCGCTTCTGCGGTCGCTCGCCATGGCGTTCTCCCTTCACGATTGCTCATGATCTTGTTTTGACTATTGTCGCGCTGTTGCCGCGCGCTGCTAATTGTGCAAAGTAGTTACAAATGAAACCAATGTCAAACAAAGAAGGTTTCGTGTTGCGGCTTGAGGATTTCCTGCCCTACCGGCTGGTAGTGGCGGCAAGCCTCGTCAGTCAGGCCACCGCGCGGACCTACTCGACCAAATACGGTATCGGCATCGCCGAGTGGCGCGTGATCGCACAACTCGGCGAGTTCGGCACCATGACCGCAAAGCAGATTGGCGAGCGCAGTCACATGCACAAGACCAAGGTATCGCGCGCGGTCGCGACGCTGACGCGAAAGAAGATGCTCGCCAAGCGTGCGAACCGCGATGACAAACGCGAGGCATTTCTTTCGCTCAGTCCCGTTGGCCTTGAAGTGTACGAATCCATTGCGCCGGCAGCGCAGGCGCTCTCACAACGCATGTTCGGTGAAGTTTCGAGCGAGGACCGCGACGCCTTCGAGCGCGTGCTGAATACCGTAACCGCGCGCGCGGCCGCACTTGCCGATACTTCCGCAGAGTTACCGGATTAGGCGATGATCTACATTCCGCCCGCATTTCGCGAAAGCGACCTGCCCGCGCTGCAAGCGCAGATCGCGGCATCGGGCCTGACGACGCTGATAACGGTCGGCGCGCAAGGACCGATCGTCAGCAATCTTCCGATCGTCTTCGACGCGAGTGCCGGACCCTACGGAACGATCGCCGGGCATCTCGCACGCGCAAATCCGCAGTGGCACGAGAGCGATCTTTCCAAGCCCGCGCTCGCGCTATTCATGGGCGCGGATGCTTATGTGTCGCCGTCTTATTACCCGTCGAAGCAGGAGCACGGCAAAGTCGTGCCGACCTGGAATTATTCGATGATCGCGGCGCGCGGGCGTCTCGAGATTTTCGAGGATGCCGAGACGTTACGCGCGCAAGTCGAGACACTGACAAAGCGCTTTGAAGCCGCGTTCGAAAAGCCTTGGGCCGTTTCGGACGCGCCGGAGGATTTCATCGCGCGCCAGATCAAGGGCATCGTCGGCGTGCGGCTGCACATCGAGAGCATTGAAGGAAAAGCGAAGCTGAACCAGAACCGCAGCGCCGCCGATCAGGAAGGTGTCGTCACCGGCCTCGCGCCCTCGCCGCGTGCGAGCGACCGCGAGGTCGCCGAAGCGATGCAAAACCGCCTCAAACGCTAGTGGTCCGATTCTAACATTCGCAATACCGCCCGGCAGCCTTTGGCGAATGTTAGAATCGATCGACCACTAGCAATTCCATATTTGATTGTGGAGCTTCGGATTTGACATTCGCTTCACAGCGCTCGATTTCCTCACCAGCGAATGTCAAATCCGCTCCACTATCCTGTCGTCAAACTGACATAGCCCCTCCGCTACAGGAATCGAAAAGCAGAAATTCGATTCCGAGAGGGACGCATTTTGTCCGAAGAAATCACCGTATCAAAACGTTTGCGCAATGCAGTCGGCTATGGCCGTTCGCTCGCGCCAACCAATGTTCTGAACGCGGTGTTCGCCTCCCTCTTCAAAGGCCTCGTCTATCCACAGATCTGGGAAGACCCGGAAGTGGATATGGATGCACTGGTCATCACTCCGGATAGCCATGTCGTGGCGATCGCGTCGGGTGGCTGCAACATCCTTTCCTACCTGACCGCGAACCCCGCGCGCGTGACCGCGATCGATTTGAATCCCACGCATGTCGCGCTGAATAATTTGAAACTCGCGGCGGCAGCACAGCTTCCGTCCTGGAACGAGTTCTATCGCTTCTTTGGCGTCGCCAACGAAAAGACGAATGTTGCGGCTTATGACCGCTGGCTCGCCGCACATCTCGATGAGAAATCCCGCAGCTATTGGGGGCAACGCCGCTTCGGCATTGGCGAGCGGCGCATTGGAATCTTCGCGCGTAATTTCTATCGCCACGGACTGCTCGGCCGCTGCATCGGTTTCGGTCACTTTGTTGCGCGCGCCTATGGCGTGAACCCCCGCGATCTGCTTCGCGCACGTTCGCTTGAAGAACAGAAGAATTATTTTGCTACCGCGCTCGCCCCACTGTTCGACCGCAGGCTCGTGCGCTGGACTTTGGCGCAGCAGTTTTCGTTATTCGGCCTCGGGATTCCGCCGGCGCAGTACGAAGCGCTTGCAGGAGCCGGCAACGGCAATATGGCGGCGGTGGTTTACGAGCGACTGGAGCGGCTCTCCTGCGGCTTCAAACTGGACGACAATTATTTTGCCTGGCAGGCGTTCGGGCGTGGCTACGCCAAGGACGCACAGGGTCCGCTGCCGCCTTATCTACGGCGGGACAATTTCGAAACGATCAAGACGCGCGCCCACCGTGTCGAAGTGCTGAACCGCTCCTTCACCGAATACTTGCAAGCGCAGGAAGACGCCTCGCGCGACCGCTACATTCTCCTGGACGCACAAGACTGGATGAACGACACGCAGTTGAATGCTCTGTGGAAGGAAATTACCCGCACCGCAAAGCCGGGTGCCCGCGTGATCTTCCGCACCGCTGCGAAGCCCACGCTCCTGCCTGGCCGTGTCGCGCCCGAAATTCTCGATCAGTGGGACTATCGCGAAGAAGAGTCCCACGCCTTCACCGCACGCGACCGCTCGGCGATCTATGGCGGCTTTCATCTCTATGTCCTCAAGTGAAATGCTGACACGCGACGACGCGGCCATCGCCGCGGAAAAAATGGACCGGATGTACCGGTACCAGCGGCGCTTCTACGATCTCACGCGAAAATTTTATCTCCTCGGCCGTGACGGGATGATCCGCGGGCTCAAGCCCGCACCCGATACGCATGTGCTGGAAATCGGCTGCGGCACTGCGCGCAACCTGATCCTAGCTGCCAAGTATTTTCCCGACGCGGATTTTTTCGGCGTCGATATCTCGGAAGAAATGCTGATTACGGCACGCGCCAGTATCGCCCGCGAGAAGCTCGACGACGCAATCGAGGTTGCGCAGGCGGACGCGGCCAATTTCGATCCAAAAGCGCTGTTCGGTGTCGAGCGCTTCGAGCGGATTTTCATTTCTTACACCCTCTCGATGATTCCGGTCTGGCGCGCGGTGCTGACCCGCGCAGTGCCGATGCTCACGCCAAACGGCGAACTGCATGTCGTCGATTTTGGCGATCAGCGCGGGCTGCCCGGTTTTTTCGCCCGTGCGTTGCAACGTTGGCTCAAACTGTTTCATGTGACCCCGCGTGACGATCTCGAAGTGCAGTTGCGCACGCTTGCGGATTACCACGGCGCCGAACTCCACTTCGCCAGACCGTTTCGCGGCTATGCACAATATGCCGTGCTGCGGATGGGCCACGCGAGCGCTTGAATCTCGCACTACTTCAGGCGATGAAGTCGGGATGCAGCTTTATTCCTACTTCCGCTCGTCGGCGAGCTACCGCGTCCGCATCGCGCTCGCGCTGAAGGGCCTTTCCTACCAGACCATCGCGATCCATCTCGTGAAGGGCAAACACAAGGAAGAGCCCTTCATTTCGGTCAATCCGCAGACGCGGGTGCCGGCACTCAAACTCGACAGCGACGACGTCCTGATCCAGTCGCTCGCGATCATCGATTATCTCGACGAGACGCACCCGCAGCCGCCGCTGCTGCCTTCCGATCCCCTAATGCGTGCGCGCATCCGCGCCGTCACGCACATCATCGCAATGGACGTGCATCCGCTCGGTAACACCGGCCCGCGCAATTACCTATTGAAGATGCTCAATCTCGATCTCGAAACCGTCGATGCCTGGACGCGGCACTGGATCGAGGACGGATTCAGCGCCGTCGAGAAACTGATCGCGCCCGCGCCTTACGCCTTCGGCGCCGAGCCGACAGTCGCCGACATCTGCCTCGTTCCGCAGGTCTTCAATGCCCGCCGCTATAAGGTGGATATGACGAAGTTCCCTAAAATTGTGGCCGTCGAAGAGGCCTGCCAGAAGCACCCGGCTTTTGCGGCGGCGGCGCCAGCGGCCCAGCCGGATGCGGAATAGTCACCATCATTCGGTCACGTTATCCTGCGTTTTAGCGGCGAATCCTTTGTAAAAGCGGCAAGATTCATGGCTCTCGACCGGCGTTCCAGCCTGGCTATCGCGACCATCGTGGCACTCATCGGTGCCGCGGCCGCGCAACCGTTGCCG
>JAKFYO010000196.1 GCA_021730825.1 Hyphomicrobiales bacterium | reverse complement strand
CACCAACGTTACCGGCTCCGCGAAATTCAGGAAGCTCATTACCGACGGAAAACTCGCCGAAGCGCTCGCGGTTGCGCGCGAGCAGGTCGAGAGCGGCGCGCAGGTCATCGACGTCAATATGGACGAGGGCCTGCTCGATTCCGAAAAGGCGATGGTGACTTTCCTGAATCTCATCGCATCGGAGCCCGATATCGCCAAAGTGCCGGTCATGGTCGACTCTTCCAAGTGGTCGGTGATCGAGGCGGGCCTGAAATGCGTCCAAGGCAAAGGCATCGTCAATTCGATTTCGATGAAGGAAGGCGAAGACGCGTTCCGGCATCACGCGCATCTCGTGCGCCGCTATGGCGCGGCCGTCGTCGTCATGGCGTTCGACGAGCAAGGTCAGGCCGATACGGTCGAGCGCAAGGTCGAGATTTGCGCGCGCGCTTACAAGATTCTGGTCGATGAAGTCGGATTTCCGCCGGAAGACATCATCTTCGATCCGAACATCTTTGCGGTTGCGACCGGCATCGAGGAGCACGCGGGCTACGGCGTCGCCTTCATCGAAGCGACGCAGATCATCCGCCAGAAATTACCGCACGCGCATATCTCGGGCGGCGTGTCTAACCTCTCGTTTTCGTTCCGCGGCAACGAACCAGTACGGCAGGCGATGCACGCGGTGTTTCTCTATCACGCGATCAAGGCCGGCATGGACATGGGTATCGTCAACGCGGGCCAGCTCGCGCTCTATGACGATATTCCTGCCGAGCTTCGCGAAGCCTGCGAAGACGTGGTGCTGAACCGCCGCGAAGACGGCACCGAGCGGCTGCTCGCGCTTGCGGAGAAATTCAAGAGCGGAGGAAGCGGCGCGAAGAAAGAAGTCGATCTCGCCTGGCGCTCGTGGCCGGTCGAGAAGCGGCTCGCGCACGCGCTCGTCAACGGCATCACCGATTTCATCATCGAGGACACCGAAGAAACACGCAAAGCGGCGGAGAAGCCCCTGCATGTGATCGAAGGTCCGCTGATGGACGGCATGAACGTGGTCGGCGATTTGTTCGGCGCGGGAAAAATGTTCCTGCCGCAAGTCGTTAAATCCGCGCGTGTGATGAAGCAGGCGGTCGCTTACCTGATGCCCTACATGGAAGAAGAGAAGCGGCGCTCCGGCGAAACCGCTAGATCGAACGGGAAAATCCTGCTCGCGACGGTAAAGGGCGACGTGCATGACATCGGCAAGAACATCGTCGGCGTCGTGCTTCAATGCAACAACTACGAGATTGTCGATCTCGGCGTGATGGTGCCGGCTGCAAAAATTCTCGAGACCGCCAAGAGAGAGAATTGCGACATCATCGGCTTGTCGGGCTTGATCACTCCGTCGCTCGACGAGATGACACATGTCGCGAGCGAACTGGAGCGTGAAGGCTTCGACCTGCCGTTGCTCATTGGCGGTGCGACTACGAGCCGTGTGCATACAGCGGTAAAGATTTCCCCGAATTATCGCCGCAGCCAGGCCGTGCATGTGCTGGATGCGAGCCGCGCGGTCGGTGTCGTGTCGAAGCTGATCAATCCCGATACGCGCGTGGTGGAGCTTGCTGCCGTCCGCAAGGAGTATGAGAAGGTTGCGGAAGCGCACGCGCGCGGCAACCAGAATGCGCAGCGGATTTCGATAGAGACGGCGCGCAAGAACCAGTTGAAGTTGGAGTTCGATGGCGGCCAGACGCACAAGCCGGCTTTTCTCGGCACCAAAGAATTCGTGCAATACGATCTCGCCGAACTGGTACCGCTGATCGACTGGACGCCGTTTTTCCAGTCATGGGAGCTCACGGGCCGCTATCCGCAGATTTTGAACGATCCCGCGCAGGGCGAAGCTGCGCGTGCGCTCTATAAAGACGCAACCGCTCTCCTCGACCGCATCGTCAAGGAAAAATGGTTCGAGGCGCGTGCGGTGGTCGGCTTCTGGCCCGCGAACGCGGTCGGCGACGATATCGCCGTCTATAAAGACGACACGCGAAAGGAAAAGGTAGCGACGTTCCATACGCTGCGGCAGCAGATGCCGAGACGCGACGAGCGGCCGAACATCGCGCTCTCAGATTTCGTGGCGCCGGTCGAGACGAAAGTGCCGGATTACATCGGCGGCTTTGTCGTGACCACGGGCATCGGCGAAGACGAGAAAGCCGACGAATTCAAAAAGAAGAACGACGACTACAACGCAATCCTTGTGAAGGCACTGGCCGACCGTCTTGCGGAAGCTTTTGCCGAGCGGATGCACCAGCGCGTGCGCAAAGAATTCTGGGCTTACGAGCCGGACGAGGCGCTCTCGAACGAAGATCTCATTCTCGAAAAGTATCGCGGCATCCGCCCCGCACCCGGTTATCCGGCGCAGCCGGATCACACCGAAAAGGCGACGCTGTTCAAGCTGCTCGACGCGACTAAGGCGACGTCGGTGCAACTCACGGAGTCTTACGCGATGTGGCCGGGCGCTGCCGTATCCGGGCTCTACTTCTCGCATCCGGAAAGCGCTTACTTCGGCGTCGGCCGCATCGACCGCGACCAGGTCGAGGATTATGCCGCGCGCAAGGGCTGGACGATCGGCGAGACCGAGCGCTGGCTTGCGCCGCTCTTGTCTTACGATCCGGCAAAAATTCCCAGAGAAGCCGCTGAATAATCTCGGCTAAGATATTTTTTAGCGGGCGATTATCGCTAAGTGCCTATTGCTCGCGTTCATGCGGGCGTGGGTGGGTTTCCTCTTTCTGGCGTTCAGTGTTGCGCCCGCGCTGGCCGCAGAGGAATTTGTCGCGAGCCTTCGGCTGCGCGGAGGATATGACAGCAATCCATTGTTGACACCCGGCGGGAAGGGTGCGGCCTTCACCACACTCGATGCCGCCTTTGCCGGCGGCCGCAAGAATGACAGTGGCTGGATCAGCGGCGTCACCGGCGAATTCAGCGTGACCAAGTTCAGCGAGCCGGAATTTACCGCCTTTCAGAACCACCGGTTCCGGTTGCGTCTTTCCAACGAGAATGTCGAAGATTTCTCGGTGGATTCGACAGCGACTTTTGCCGCGGCGAAGACTTATGACACCCGCATCTCGCTCGCGTCGCAACGCGCGCACATCCAATACGTGAAGGGAAAGCTTCAGCCGTTCGTTACCGGCGATATCCGCGCCGTTGCGCTGAACGAGCTCAGTCCGCTGCTTGGCGATTTTTTGCCTGAGCCCCTGCATTTCCTGCGTGGTACGATCACGCCAGGCATTGCCTATGTCGAAGGAAAGAACGAGGCCGGGGTTTCACTGACGGCCGGTCATTCGAAGTATGAAGGCAATGCCGATTACTTCGGCTTCCGCCGCGATCACACCCGCGTTCAGCCAGCGGCCTATGCGAAGTTCGAGAACGAACGACTGCTTTTGCGCGGATCCATCTCCTACTTCCGCGCCTATTCGGAAGATATTTTCTTCACGGATGTCAGCCACTTTTTATTCGACATCGGTGGAACGACAAACTGGGAGGGTTGGAGCGCGGAAGTCTCGCTCGCACAAACAGCCGAGGAAACTTCGTTCCCGGTTTCGCCGATGACGATCAACCGGCTATTCCAGGCGAGGCTGTCGCGGTCGTTCGACGACAGGATCATCCTTGGCGTCTTTATGCGCGACCTGCGGCGCGAATACTGGGACACGCCGCTGCATTCGCGGACGCGTCTTGTCGGCTTTGACGTCAATCACATCATCGGCCCTGAAATCGCGCTTGCGGGAGAAGTCGCGTTTGCGCGTTCGCTGCTTTTGTCCGGCGACGAGGCCGACGGTGTCGTTGCAACACTCAGCCTGACCAAGCGCTTCAACGCCGCGCAGAAGAAATAAAAACGGGCGGAGCCGGGATAAGCTCCGCCCGCCGAAACGCCAGGGATTTGCGTTTCAACTTAGCCGCCGGAACGCCAGGGGGAGGGACGAGGATAGCGTCGCGGCGACCTTCGACTGCCGATGGGGATTACCGGCCGCCGAGGATGGTGCCGAGGATGCCGCCCTTGCTGGTAGTGACGTTGGCGTTCACGTTCAGGCCGTTGTGGCCTTTGAGGGTGCCGAGCACTGCACCAAGTAAGCCGCCCTTGCCGGTCGTGAGATTCACGTTCGCGTTGATGCTCTGGTTGCCGCCTTTGCCACCCTTGGCGGCAGCGGGGGCGACGGCGATCAGGAGAGCAGCAGTCGTGCAAAGAAGAATGCGTTTCATCCGATTTACTCCACTAAGCGCTTTGGTTGCGCTTTTTAAAACCGCATCTGGGAGTAGAGTAACGCGAACTGCCCGACAGTCACTTTGAATTGTATTTTTTAGTGAAAACAATCCTTGGTTGAGTTTATTGGCCTAAATAAAAAAAGCGCCGGAAAGCTTGGCTTTCCGGCGCTTGGTTTTGTGAAATCGAATGGTGGCTCAGATCATTCCGAGCAAGATCGCTCCGATGAAAGCGAACGAAGCGAGGACCGCCAGTACGTCAATCCTGCGGGTGAGAAGCATCTTCAGTCTCCCCTTTGGTTGCGCCAATCCCGAGGCTGCCAGCCGGCAGGCCGCGGGGGAAGCGGAAAAATCAGCCTAAAGTCGAAGGCGGCTGCATAACGCTTGATCTCATTGAGTTGTTCCAGTGAAATTGGCTGTGAAAAAGGTAACTTGGTACCAACAAATTTCATCAAGCTGTAATGGCGAAGGCCCGGCAGTCGTCCCGCCGGGCCTTCTCATCAGGCATCAGCCGGCCTGTAAGCCGGGTTCTGTATGGCGGGGTTGCCCCCACGTGGCAGCCATTCCTCTGGGACGTTTGTTGCCAAACGCCTCAAGCAGCCAACCCGGATGACTGGTCCGAAGAGAACCGGCTTTCGCCGCGTCATCCCTATTTGGCTTTGCTCCCGGTGGGGTTTGCCCTGCCGCTGCTGTTGCCAGCAACGCGGTGCGCTCTTACCGCACCTTTTCACCCTTACCTGGTCCGAAGACCGCAGCGGTTTGTTCTCTGTGGCACTTTCCCTGGGGTCGCCCCCGCCGGACGTTATCCGGCACCGTTTCTCCGTGGAGCCCGGACTTTCCTCGACGATTGCTCGCCGCGGCTGCCCGGCCGACTGACGCACTTTCAATGGGCGCGTGGGCGGACGCGGTCAAGAAAAATGGCGCGGACGTTTCCATCCGCGCCAGATCATCGTGAATGTTTTGCTCTCGCTTAGTTCGCGGACGCCATGTGCGCGCTCACCTTGGCGCAATAGGCGCGTGAAACGGCGGTTTCCTGTTTTGCCATATGGCCGCCCTGATACTTGATCACCGCGCCGCAGGGCGTAGCACCGCCAAGCTTCCATGCCATCGCGAGATACTTCATGCCCCACTTCAGGTTCGTGTCGGGTTCGTAGAGTTCCTCGCGCGTGCCGGTGAAGCCGATGCCGCGCGCGGTTTCATACTTGATCTGCATGAGGCCGACTTCGCGCTGGCGGCCGGTCGCTTTCGGATTGAAGTTGCTTTCGATGCGCACGACGGCGCGGGCAAAGGCGGCGGGGATACCGAGCGTTGCCGCGTGCTTGTCGATCAACGCGATAATGGGTGCGGGGTCGCCATTTGGAGCAAGCGTCGGTGCTGCAATGCGCGGAGCAGCGGCTGGCACCGCCACTAAACCGGCCCAAGGACCTGCGTTCTTCTTTTTCTTTGCGTCCGGCTCCGGCTCGGATTGGGTCGTTACATTCGCAAGCTGATTGCCCGCGGGCGCAGGCGAAGTCTCGTCGGCGGCCTGCGCGTTGTTGAACTCGTCGTTCAGGAATTGACGGACAGGGTTCTCCTCCGCGCGAGCGGCATGAAGACCCACTGTGGCGGCGAGCGCTGTAGCAGCCAGCGCCAGTCGGAACAGCTTCATTTTTCTAGGAATCCTTGTCCCCGTAATCGATTGAGCCAGATGCCACGGGAAATGGGGCCAGAATCTGTCGGAAACCGATATTCGACTGAGCCTTCCGCCGCAGCCGTAACGCTTCCGGAAGTTCCGTCAAATTAACTGTAAACGGCCGCGCTCAGACCGGACGCGAGGCAAGCAACCGCTCGAGCGTGCGCAACGTCGAGTGGTCGGCAATGCCATCGACTTGCGCGGGGCGGAAGTGGCGCTGAAATGCGGTGATGACCGCAGTGGTCAGTCCGTCGAATTCGCCGTTGGTTTCGAGGCCATAGCCGTATTCTTTGAGCGCGGCCTGCATTGCCGTCACCGCCGGGCCGGAGTCGCCGGGTTTCAGCAGTGCGCCGTCGCCGATGGAAACGGGCGCGATCCAGTGGCCGACGCCGGCTTCGTAGAGCGGCTCCCAGGGAAATTTTTCGCCGGGATCCTGCTTGCGCAAAGGCGCCACGTCGGAGTGCGCCAGCACGCGCGACGGCCTGATGTTGTGGCGCGCGACGATATCGATACACAGATGGGTCACGGCTTCGATCTGTTCATCGGGAAAATCGCGATAGCCATGTTCGTGCCCCGGATTCACGATCTCGATTCCGATCGAGCGCGAATTGATGTCGGTGGTGCCTTCCCATGACGAGACGCCGGCGTGCTGACCGCGCACGGACTCTTTCACCAGTTGCGTGACCTTGCCGTCTTCATCGACGAAATAATGCGAAGAGACTTTGCTCTCGGGATTGCATAGCCACTTTAGCGCACTCTCGGCGGTGAGCATCCCGGTGTAGTGCAGGAGCAGAATGTCCGGCGCGCAGGTGCGCTCGCTCACATTGGGCGAGGGCGCGAGTTCGGCGACACAGCGCGAATCCGGCTCGAAGTTCTTCTGCACGGCGGTATTTGCTCTTTTTTGTTTCCCGCCCGCAATTCCACTTCTCCCGGCTTTTCACAAGGGGGTGAGGCGGCTTCGCTTCGCATTTGCCGTGGAGTAGCATCACGCAACACTGAAGTGGCGGGGGAATCCGATGGAATGGGTGCTGCTGGGGATTTTGGTCCTCGCGTTACCGGTGATGGCGATTGTCGCCTTCTTCAAATCGCTCGCGCAGGGCGGGCAGCTTCGCAACATCGATATGCGTTTGCGCGAGATCGAGAAGAAACTCGGGATCGAAGTACCATCGCCGTTCGTCGTGGCACCGCGTCCACCGCGTGAACCGCGTGCACCCGCCGCCGCAGCACCCGCGCCAACTGTCAGCGAGAAACCATCCGCGTTCGGCGCGCCTGCCACTCCGGCGACTGCGCCTGCCGTACCGGCCGCCGCATCTTCCGCTCCGCCGCCGCGTGCGCCGCGTCCCACACCGGCGCCGAAGCCTGCGAGCGGCACGAGCTTCGAAGAACAATTCGGTACGCGCTGGGTCGTCTGGGTCGGCGGTCTTGCGCTCGCGCTCGGCGGCATTTTCCTCGTGAAGGTTTCGATTGATGCGGGGCTGATCGGCCCCGGTATGCGCATTTTCTTTGGCGCATTGCTTGCAGCACTCCTTATTGCCGCCGGTGAATGGATGCGGCGGAAGGAAAGCAAGTCCGATGTCGCGGGCGTGCCTACCGCGCATATTCCGAGTATTCTCACGGCGGCCGGCACCACGGTCGCTTATGCGACGGTCTATGCGGCCTACGCGCTCTACGGATTTCTTTCGCCGCCGGCGGCCTTCATCGCGCTCGGTATCGTGGCGCTTGCGACACTCGCTGCGGCTTTGTTGCACGGCCCGATGCTCGCGGGTCTCGGCCTGATTGGCGCTTACGTCACGCCTGCGCTCGTTTCCTCCGAGGCGCCGAACTACTGGGCGCTCTACATTTATCTCGCAGTTGTCACTGCCGCGGCTTTCGCGCTCGCGCGCGCAAGGCTCTGGCGCTGGCTTGCTATCACTGCCGTCGTCTTCGCGGTGTTCTGGATGCTGCCCGGCATCGACGACTTCATGCGCGATGCGCTGATCCCGCACGTCTTCCACGGCGTCGTGGGTTATGCTTTGGCCGCCGCGCTCATTGTCTCGGGATTGCTGTACGGACCTCCGGCCGAACCCGGCAAGGTCGATGGCATTTCGTCGGGTGCGCTCGCGGGCTATCTGCTCGCGGCCGCGTTCCTGGTCGTTGCGCGCAATCACGAAGCGCCCGCACTCTATGCGTTCGCCATTCTCTGCGTTGCGACGATTGCGATTGCATGGCGCACGGAATCTGCAACCGGCGCGGTGCCTGCCGCGGCGATCCTCGCTGCACTCACGATCGCGCAATGGGCGGTCGAAGTTCGCATCGCAAGCCCGTTGGCCGCGCCCGGTCCGGTCGCGGGCAATATCCCCGAGCTTCCACGGGCTGCCTTCGGTTCTCATCTGTGGCTTGGCGGTGCGCTTGCGGTGCTGTTCGGCGCCGCAGGCTTCCTCGCACAGGAGCGGACGAAGAGCGCGACACAGTCGATCCTCTGGGCCGCGTCGGCGGTTATTGCGCCGATTGCGATCATGGCGGCTCTCTATTATCGGATCGCGGTGTGGGAGCGTTCTATCCCATTCGCGGCAGTCGCGCTCCTGCTTGCCGCGGTTTACGCTTACGCGACCGAAGTGCTTTCCAAGCGCGCCGTGAAGCCGGGTTCGGCTTCGGCTGCTGCGATTTTCGCAACCGGCTCGATCATTTCGCTCGCGCTTGCGCTTAGCTTCGCGCTCGAAAAAGGCTGGCTCACGGTCTCGTTTGCGCTGATGGCGGCCGGTATCGCCTATGTGCAGAGCAAGCGGCCGCTGCCGTTCCTGCGTTGGTTGGCCGCCGCCGCATGCGCCTTCGTGGTCGCGCGTATTGCGTATGACCCGCGCATCGTCGGCAACGATCTCGGCACGACGCCGATCTTCAACTGGCTGTTATGGGGCTACGGCGTTCCGGCGCTTTCGTTCTGGACGGCCGGCTGGCTGCTCAGGAAACAGAAGGACGATTTCCCGTCGCGCTTCGCGGACTCGCTCGCAATCCTCTTCACCGCGCTCTTCTTCTCGTTGCAGATCCGTCACTACGTGAACGGCGGGGATATCTATA
>JAKFYO010000067.1 GCA_021730825.1 Hyphomicrobiales bacterium | reverse complement strand
CGATCCGCTGAACCAGAAGTTCGATCCGAACTTCCATCAGGCGATGTTTGAGGTGCCCGACGAAACGGTTCCCGCCGGAACCGTGAAGCAGGTGGTGCAGCCGGGCTATGCCATTGGCGACCGTGTGTTGCGCCCCGCTATGGTCGGCATCGCAAAGGGCGGCCCGAAAGCTGCCGCTGCCAATGGCGGCGAAGTCGACAAGAGCGCCTAACGCATCTCGCGATTGACACCACGTCCGCGCCGTCGCCTAGTCGCGCCGGGCTGGGATCATGAATCAAGTTTCCGTTCTTCTGCAGACACTCGACTACGTTGGCATCGCGCTTTTTGCGGTGACCGGCGCGTTGGCTGCGTCCCGCAAGCAGCTCGATATCGTTGCCTTCGTCTTTTTCGCAAGCGTCACCGCGCTCGGCGGGGGAACGCTGCGCGATATTCTGCTCGACGTTCCGGTGTTCTGGGTGCGCAACATCGCTTATCTGGCGATCCCGCTCGCGGCTGCCGTGCTCGTCTACTTCACGGCGCATCTTCTGGAGTCGCGCTATCGCGTTTTGTTGTGGGCGGATGCCGTGGGCCTTGCCGCCTATGCCGTGGTGGGTGCCGCGAAAACTTTGGCGGTAGGGGCATCGCCGGCTGACGCGCTCGCGCTCGGAATTCTGACCGCAACCTTCGGCGGCGTGATCCGCGATGTGCTTGCGGGCGAGCCTTCGGTCATCCTGCGCGGCGATCTCTACATCACCTGCGCCTTTGCCGGTGCGCTGACTTTCGTTGCGCTTACCGGTCTTGGGGCGCCGTTCTGGACCGGGGCAACCCTCGGATTTCTCGTCGCTTTCGGGGTACGGGCCGGCACCCTGATCTGGGGCTGGACGCTTCCTGTTTACCGTACCCGTCCGGGGCGCGATTCCACCAAGCTTTAGGGCTCTTAAAGCCTTGCGGCATATAGGCCCCCTGCCTATATCCCTCGCGAACGCTGCGAGCATGTATCGCGGCAAATCCCCAACGCGGGGGCCGAGGGGAACGGCGAGACAAAACCGTTTCCATGGGGTGCCTTTAACGGACCCTGTCGGCCTGCCGGAACTGAGAGGTATGCCATGTCCAAGGTCATCGGAATCGACCTCGGTACCACCAACTCCTGCGTCGCCGTCATGGATGGCGGAACGCCGAAAGTTCTCGAGAACGCCGAAGGCGCGCGCACCACGCCCTCGATCGTCGCCTTCACCGGCGAAGGCGAGCGGCTCGTCGGTCAGCCCGCAAAGCGCCAGGCCGTAACCAATCCGGAAAAAACTTTCTTCGCAGTGAAGCGCCTGATCGGCCGCCGCTACGAAGATCCGATGGTCGCGAAAGACAAGAAGCTCGTCCCCTATGAAATCGTGAAGGGTGACAACGGCGACGCTTGGCTCTCCGACGGTAACCAGAAATATTCGCCCTCGCAGATTTCCGCGTTCACGCTGCAGAAGATGAAAGAGACGGCGGAATCCTATCTCGGCTCCAAGGTCGATAAGGCCGTCATCACCGTTCCCGCTTACTTCAACGACGCGCAACGCCAGGCGACCAAAGACGCCGGCAAGATCGCGGGCCTTGAAGTTCTCCGCATCATCAACGAGCCGACCGCAGCCGCACTCGCCTACGGTCTCGACCAGCAGAAGCAGGGTTTGATCGCAGTCTACGACTTGGGCGGCGGTACCTTCGATATTTCCGTGCTGGAAATCGGCGACGGCGTGTTCGAGGTGAAATCGACGAACGGCGACACCTTCCTCGGCGGCGAAGACTTCGACATGCGTCTCGTCGGCTATCTCGCGGACGAGTTCAAGAAAGAGCAGGGCATCGATCTGCGCAAGGACAAGCTCGCGCTCCAGCGCCTGAAAGAGGCGGCTGAAAAAGCGAAGATCGAGCTGTCTTCCGCGACGCAGACCGAAATCAACCTGCCCTTCATCACCGCGGACGCCTCCGGTCCGAAGCATCTGACGATGAAGTTGACGCGCGCGAAATTCGAGGCGCTGGTCGACGATCTCATCCAGAAAACGGTCGAGCCGTGCCGTCAGGCGTTGAAAGACGCCGGGCTGTCGCCGGCCGAAATCAAGGAAGTGGTTCTCGTCGGCGGCATGACGCGCATGCCGAAGGTGCAGGAAGTCGTGAAGCAGTTCTTTGGGAAAGAGCCCCACAAGGGCGTGAACCCGGACGAAGTGGTCGCGATCGGTGCTGCCGTGCAGGCCGGCGTGTTGCAGGGCGACGTGAAAGACGTGTTGCTTCTCGACGTGACCCCGCTCTCGCTCGGCATTGAAACGCTCGGCGGCGTGTTCACGCGCCTCATTGAGCGCAACACGACGATCCCGACCAAGAAGTCTCAGGTGTTTTCGACTGCCGAGGACAATCAGGGTGCCGTCACCATTCGCGTCAGCCAGGGCGAGCGCGAGATGGCGGCCGACAACAAGTTGCTCGGCCAGTTCGACCTTGTCGGTCTGCCGCCGGCGCCGCGTGGCGTGCCGCAGATCGAAGTCACCTTCGACATCGACGCCAACGGCATCGTCAACGTACAGGCGAAAGACAAAGGCACCGGCAAGGAGCAGCAGATCCGCATTCAGGCATCTGGCGGTCTGTCCGACGCCGACATCGAAAAGATGGTCAAGGACGCAGAGCTGCACGCAACCGAAGACAAGGCGCGCCGCGAAACCGTCGAAGCCAAGAACCAGGGCGAGTCGCTCGCGCACGCGACCGAGAAGTCGCTTACCGAGTTCGGCGACAAGGTCGATGCCGCCACCAAGTCTTCGATCGAGACCGCGCTCAGCGATCTCAAGGAAGCGCTGAAGGGCGACGACGCCGAAGACATCAAGGCAAAGACGACCGCGCTCGCGCAGTCGTCGATGAAGCTCGGCGAGGCGATGTACGCGGCGAAGTCCGACGACAACGCAGGCGGCGACGCCAATGCCAAGAAAGACGATGTCGTCGATGCCGAATTCATGGAAGTGAAGGACGACAAGAACGACAAGAACGATAAAAAGTCCGCGTAAGCGCGGACGCGAATACGAGTGAATAAGATGGCCTTCGTCCGGAAGAGCGTAACTCCGCAGCCGACGAAGGCCATTTTCTTGAACGGTAGCTGCTGATGGCCAAGCGCGACTATTACGAAGTGTTGAGCGTCTCGCGCACGGCAAGCGATAGCGAGATGAAAACTTCCTATCGCAAGCTCGCGATGCAATGGCATCCCGACAAGAATCCCGGCAATGCCGATTGCGAAGCGAAGTTCAAGGAAATCAACGAAGCCTATGACTGCCTGAAGGACCCGCAGAAGCGCGCGGCCTATGACCGCTATGGTCACGCCGCGTTTGAAAACGGCAATGCTGGCGGACAGGGCGGCTTCGGCGGAATGGGCGGAGATTTCACTTCCGCCTTCTCCGACATCTTCGACGATCTGTTCGGCGGCATGGGCGGACGTCGCGGCGCACGCGCGGGTGGCCGCGAGCGTGGTGCGGATCTTCGCTACAATCTGGAAATCTCGTTGGAAGAAGCCTTCAACGGCAAAACCGCGAAGATCGAGTTGCCGACCAACGTCGCCTGCGAAACCTGTTCCGGCACCGGCGCGAAAGCCGGCACGCAGCCGGTTCAGTGCAAAACCTGCTCTGGCACGGGCCGCATCCGTCATGCGCAGGGCTTCTTCACGCTCGAGCGTACTTGCGCCTCCTGTCAGGGCCGTGGCTCGGTGATCGCGGATCCCTGCAAGTCGTGTCACGGTGCCGGCCGCATCGTGAAAGAGCGCACGCTGGAAGTCGCAATTCCGCCGGGCGTCGAAGACGGCACGCGCATTCGCTTGGGCGGCGAGGGCGAAGCCGGCATGCGCGGCGGCGGCAACGGCGATCTTTATATTTTCCTCTCCGTCACGCAGCACCAGATTTTCCAGCGCGAAGGCGCGGACCTTTACTGCCGCGTGCCGGTCTCGATGGTGACGGCTACCCTCGGCGGCGAGTTCGATGTGCCGACGGTCGATGGCGGCCGCTCGAAAGTGAAGGTGCCGGAAGGCACGCAGACCGGAAAACGTTTCCGGCTTTCCGGCAAAGGCATGCCGGTACTGCGCTCGCGCGAGCGCGGCGACATGTATGTGCAGGTCGCGGTCGAGACGCCGCAGAAGCTGACCAAGCGGCAGAAAGAGCTCTTGAAGGAATTCGAGAAGGATAGCTCGAAGGATACCCAGCCGGAATCGGCGGGGTTCTTCGCGAAAATGCGCGAGTTTTTCGAGTAACGCGCCTCGCTTGACCATACCGCCGCGCAGGCGCTAGGCAATCAGCCGAGCGCGTAAAAGAAAGTGGCGGCTATGCAGGCGAACTCCGGCAACGAGCCCATCCCGCAGCAATCCGCGCTTATCAATTTTCTCACCTGCTGGTTCAGGAATCCGAAAACCGTCGGCGCGATTGCGCCGTCCGGCCCGGCGCTTTCGCGCACCATGGCGGCAATCGTCGATCCGTCGGTCGAAGGACCGATCGTCGAACTGGGGCCGGGAACGGGACCGGTGACCGCTGCGTTACTGGAGCGGGGCATCGATCCGGCGCGTCTCGTGCTGGTCGAGTACGACAAGGATTTCTGCGTGACGCTTCGCAATAAATACCCCGGCGTAAATGTTGTGCAGGGTGACGCCTTTGCACTCGATGAGACGCTGCAAGGACATACGAGCGCGCCATTCGCGGCGGTGGTGTCGAGCCTACCGCTCTTGAATTTCACGACTGAGCAGAGACAGAGGCTGATCGAGTGCGCGATGAAGATGCTTCGCCCGCGCTCGCCCTTTATTCAATTCACCTATGGCGCGAATTCTCCGCTGCCGGTGCAGTCGCATCTCTATGAAACGAACGCGTTGAAGCGCATCTGGTGGAATTTGCCGCCGGCGCGCGTCTGGACCTATCGTGCGCGATAAGGAGTGAGATGAAGAAAATCCTCGTCTTCGCAGGCTCGATCCGCACGGGTGCCTTAAGCGGCAAGCTCGCCGCCCACGTCACGCGCGAACTTTCCTTGATGAATGCGGAGACGACGCTGATCTCGCTCGGCGATTACGAAATGCCGATTTACAACGGCGATCTCGAGAAGGACGAAGGCGTTCCGGAAAACGCGAAGAAGCTGAAGGGCATGATGCTAGCGCATCAGGGCATCTACATTGCCTCTCCCGAATACAACGCCTCGATGCCGGCGTTACTCAAAAACACGATCGACTGGGTTTCGCGCGCAAAGGAGCCTGCGGGCAATCCATATAAGCAATGCACGTTCGCACTCGGCGCGACCTCGGATGGCCGCTTCGGCGGCTATCGCGGTCTTTATCATCTACGCCAGTCGCTGGAGCTTGGCCTTGGCGCGCTCGTGATCCCCGAGCAGATGGCGATTGCAGGTGCGGGCAGCGCCTTCGACGACCGCGGCGCGCTGAAGGACGAGACCAACCAGAAAATCCTGAAAGCGCAGCTCGAAAAATTGATCGCAATGGCTGGAGTGCTCGCGTGAGCAAAGAGATTTCAGCGCGCGACCGCGTGATCGTCGCGCTCGATTTGTCGGACGTGGAAGCCGCCGAGAAGGCGGTCTGGGCGCTCGGCGACAGCATCAGTTTCTACAAGATCGGTTACGAACTCGTGATGGCGGGCGGATTGAACCTTGCCGAAGACCTCGTGCAGGGCGGCAAGAAAGTCTTCCTCGACATGAAGCTGCACGACATCGGCAATACCGTCATGCACGCAACGAGGCGCGCGGCGAAGCTCGGCGCGACGTTTCTCACTGTGCATGCCTTCCCGCAGACCATGCGCGCGGCGGTCGAAGGCCGCGGCGATTCCGATCTCGATATTCTCGCGGTCACCGTGCTCACTTCATGGGACGACGCTGATCTGAAAGACGCGGGCTACGCCGCGACGGTGCCGGAGCTGGTCGCGCGTCGCGCGGCCCAGGCCGAGGCCATCGGCATCGATGGTCTCGTATGTTCGCCCGCCGAAGCAAAAGAACTTCGCCAGCGTTTGGGCGCGAAGATGCTGCTGGTGACCCCCGGCATTCGCCCGGCGGGAAGCGAGAAGGGCGACCAGAAGCGCGTGATGACGCCGTCGGATGCGATCAAGGCGGGCGTCGATTACATGGTGATCGGGCGGCCGATTTTGGCCGCCGAAAATCCGAAAGCCGCGGCAGACGCCATCGTCGCCGAAATCGAACAAGCGAAAAAATAAGGGGAGCGAAATGGCAAAAGGGTACTGGATTGCGCGCGTGGATGTGAAGGACGATACGATCTACGCAAAATACCGCGACGCGAATGCGATTGCTTTCAAGAAATATGGCGCGAAGTTCGTCATTCGCGGCGGCAAGTTCGAGAACCCGGAAGGCTCCTCGCGCTCGCGCAACGTCGTGATCGAGTTTCCGAGCTATCAGGCCGCGCTCGATTGCTGGCATTCCCCGGAATACAAGCACGCGATTTCGATCCGCGCCCCGATTTCCGAGGGCGATATCGTAGTCATCGAGGGCTATGACGGCCCGCAGCCGTCGTAAGCGGCTGATACTTTCCTTACGCGCCCGAGCCGCGCTATACCCGCGCTCGACTTTGGAGCGCTTGAGATGGCCGAACTTCGTTTAGTGATCGCCGGTGCCGGCGGCCGTATGGGCCGCACGCTGCTGCGCGCCATTTCCGAAGTGTCCGGCTTTGCGCTGGCAGGCGCGGTGGACCGCGAGGGCGCGGCCGAGATCGGCGCCGATACCGGCACGCTCGCGGGTCTTTCGCCTTCGGGAAAGAAAGTAACGACCGACGCGCTGCCGCTGGTAGCCCAGGCCGACGCCATTATCGATTTCACGACACCGGGCTCGACGGTCGCGCTTGCCGCACTCGCGGCCCAGGCGCGCATTGCGCATGTGATCGGCACGACCGGATTGTCGGCAGCCGACGACGCGAAGCTTGAAGCGGCTGCGCGCCATGCGGCGTTTATCAAGTCCGGCAATATGAGCCTTGGCGTAAATTTGCTTGCGGCACTTGTGAAGCGCGCGGCGTCGTCGCTCGGTCCGGAGTTCGATATCGAAATTCTGGAAATGCATCACAATAAAAAAGTGGATGCGCCTTCCGGGACCGCGCTGCTTCTTGGCAATGCCGCCGCCGAAGGCCGCAACATTGCACTGGACAAGAACTCCGTCCGCTCGCGCGACGGACACACCGGCGCACGGAAGGAAGGCGACATCGGGTTCGCGGCGTTGCGCGGCGGCACCGTGGTGGGCGATCACACCGTGATCTTGGCCGGACCTTCGGAGCGCATCGAGCTTTCGCATAAGGCCGAAGACCGCATGATCTTTGCGCGCGGCGCGCTTGCTGCCGCGAAGTGGGGCAAGGGCAAGAAGCCAGGCATTTACTCGATGGCCGATGTGCTCGGGCTTTCGTAACGGCGCGGGATGAAAATCTTTTTCTACACCGCGGCGACACTCCTCCTGCTGGCGCTTTATGTATATTTCCTCGGAACGCCGCTGGTAGCTAACCTTACCGGGTTCAGCTTGCGGTCCGTCTCGTTGTTTGCCGGAACCGCCATTGCGGTCCTCGGTTTTTCAGTAATGACTTTTGGCAAGCTCGCGGCGAAACGTGCCGCTGAGCATGAAAGCGAAAAATAGGAAGAAAAATGGAACGGCTTCTGGTTCTCATCCGCCACGGCCAGAGTGAGTGGAATCTAAAAAATCTTTTCACCGGCTGGCGCGACGTCGATCTGACGGAACAGGGCGTCTCCGAAGCCAAGGCCGCGGGCAAGCGGCTCAAAGAGCGCGGCATCCGGTTCGATGTGGCTTACACTTCCGCGCTGAAGCGCGCACAGCGCACGCTTGGGCTCGTGCTTGATGAAATGGGCCAGAACAGCCTTACGATCCATAAAGATAAAGCGCTAAACGAGCGCGACTACGGCGACCTGAATGGGTTGAACAAAGACGACGCCCGCAAGAAATGGGGCGAAGAACAAGTGCATATCTGGCGCCGCTCTTACGACACGCCGCCGCCGGGCGGCGAAAGCCTGAAAGATACGGTCGCCCGCGCGCTGCCCTATTACGTACAGGAAATTCTACCGGGCGTGTTACGCGGCGAACGCACGCTGGTCGCAGCCCACGGTAATTCGCTGCGCGCGCTGATCATGGTGCTGGAGAAGCACACGCAGGAAAGCATCATTGCGCGCGAACTCGCGACCGGCGTTCCGATTATTTACAAGCTGAACGCCGACGCGACGGTCGCGGAAAAGCTGGATTTAGCTTCGTAGTGTCACGCTACGTATTTGCGGTGGATCATCTGTCCGATCACGACGCCGATTGCGCAGGCGACGCCGATGCCGGCATAGCGCGCGATCGGGCTCGTTATCTGCAAGCCGCCAAGCGCCATCATGATGATAACGATGCAGACCGCGCAGCTGATGGCGAGCGTAATAATCATAGACAAAGACATGAATTGACCTCGGTACCCTATTTGATGCTGCAGCATGAAACAGGGGCAACCCTGATTCAAGGTGGCTACGCGATCAGTTTTGCCTGCTCCCAACCGAGCATGGCGCGTTTGCGCGTCAGTCCCCAGTGATAGCCGGTGAGTGCGCCGCTGGTGCCGACGATACGGTGACAGGGCACCACGAACGAGATCGGATTTTTGCCGACCGCGGCACCGACCGCACGAGGCGCATTCGGCTTGCCGATTTTTCTGGCGACGTCGCTGTAGGTGGCTGCCCGTCCGAGCGGCACCTTCAAGAGCGTTTCCCAGACGCGCACTTCGAAGTCGGTGCCGATCAGCACGACGCGAAGCGGTGTGTTGGGTTTCCAGCGCTCGGACTGAAAAATGCGCGCGGCAATGTCGGCAGTCGCGGCCGAATCCTCGACATAGCGCGCATTCTTCCAGCGCCCACGCATGTCTTTGAGCGCCGCGGTTTCCTTGCCCGGATCGGAAAACGCTAGCCCGCATAACCCGCGCTTCGTCATCATGACGAGCGCGGTGCAGAACGG
>JAKFYO010000038.1 GCA_021730825.1 Hyphomicrobiales bacterium | reverse complement strand
TGGCTTTTCGCGCATTACTGGCCGCTGCACATCGCGCACGGGAGCAACGAAGTCACTCTGCGATTGCTTCTCGAGTTCGCCGCCGATCTGCGCGCGAAGATCGCTCGTCGGCACCTCCGCGACCGCGCCTTCCTTTAGTTCACCAAGCTCGAATGGGCCGAAAGCAACACGGATCAGCCGGTTCACTTTCAACCCGATGCTTTCCAGCACCTTGCGCACTTCGCGGTTCTTACCTTCGCGAATGCCGACGGTAAGCCACTGGTTCGCGCCTTTTTCGCTATCTAACGTCGCTTCGATCGGGCCATAAGAAACGCCTTCGATCCTGACGCCTTTCTTGAGCGAGTTCAGACGCGGCTGGTCGGTGCGGCCGTTCGCGCGCACGCGATACTGCCGAAGCCAGCCGGTCGCGGGCAATTCGAGGATGCGCGAAAGCCCGCCGTCGTTCGTGAGCAACAACAAGCCTTCCGAGTTGATGTCGAGCCGCCCGACGCTGACGACGCGCGGAAGATCTCTCGGTAGGCTTTGAAAGATGGTCGGCCGCCCCTCGGGGTCGGAATTTGTCGTCACCAGCCCCCGCGGCTTGTAATAGAGAAAAAGCCGGGTCCGCTCCCGCCTCGGCAAGGCCGTGCCATCGACCTCGATTTTGTCCGATGAGGAAACCGTCACGGCGGGCGTCTTCAATACTTCGCCATTGACGCTCACGCGGCCGGCCGCGATCCATGCTTCCGCCTCGCGGCGCGAGGTGAGGCCAGCGCGCGCGATCACCTTCGCGATACGCTCGCCGGATTTGTCCTTTTCGGAAGGCTTGTTTTCGTAAGGCTTGCGGGTCATGGGGCTTCGTGCGAATTCGCTTGGCTAGCTAGCACGAGATGCGCGGAGAAACGAATTGGCCGCACCGGATTTCATGGGACTTGCGCTTGCCGAGGCGAAAGCCGCGGCGGAAGCGCGTGAAGTGCCGGTCGGCTGCGTGGTCGTGAAGAACGGCGAGGTGCTGGCTGCCGCCAATAACCGCACGCTGCGCGACCGCGATCCCACCGCTCATGCCGAGGTGCTCGCGCTGCGCACGGCTGCGAATAAACTCGAAAGCGAGCGGCTGATCGATTGCGATCTCTATGTGACGCTCGAGCCCTGCACCATGTGCGCGTCCGCGATTTCGTTTGCGCGCATCCGCAGGCTTTATTTCGGTGCCAGCGACCCGAAGGGCGGGGCGGTGGAATCCGGCGTGCGATTTTTCAACGCGCCGACCTGTCACCATAAGCCGGAAGTTTATGGGGGAATCGGCGAAGCGGAGGCTGCGTCGATGCTGAAAGATTTTTTCGCGGCGAAACGCTGATCAGGCGTCAAGCAGCGCGCCGAGCTTCCGCTTCAGTTCTTCCTTGATCGGCTCGGACGCTTTCAGGATCGGAAGCGCGCGGGGAAAGTCGAGCGCGCCAAACGCGCTGACATTCGGCCGCAACAAGATATCCGGCGCGGATGATTTCAGTTTTTCCGCAACAATCGCATGCGTCATGATGTGCGAGGCCGTGAACAGCGCCTGCATCGGATCGGGAATCCCCGGCGGCGATTCGCCGAGCCTCGTGATGTCGATAGCGACCACGATATCGGCGTCTTTACGCAAAAGATCGAAGGGGAGCGGGTTGACCGCGCCGCCGTCGATCAGAAGCTTGCCGTCAAACTCCACAGGCCGTAGCAGACCGGGAATGGCCATCGATCCCGCGACGGCAGGCCGTAACAGTCCGGAGCGATAGATCGCTTCGGAGCGCTCGCGATAATCGGTTGCGACCACGGTCAGCGGGATTTTCAGTTCTTCGAAAGTTCTCGGCAGTTGCGGCGGAAGAAATTCTTCCGCGACACCGCTTGCTTCGACTTGCATGGAAAATTCGCTGAGCGTGCGTTTTTCGCGCCAGCGTTCGCGCAAACTGCCCCACTGCATCGAAATCAACCTGCGGGCGAAGTCGCCTTGCTTTCGAAGCGCGTCGAATGCGAACTCGCGAAGTTCTTTTCCGCTCATGCCGGCGGCATAGCCCGCACCCACCACGGCTCCCATCGAGCAGCCGGCAATTGCGGACGGTGTAATGCCGAGCTCATCGAAAGCTTCGATAGCCGGAATATGCGCGAGCCCGCGCGCACCGCCCGAACCAAGGGCAAGCGCGATCCGTGGCGGTTTTTTCTTCCAGAGGAAGCTCAGCACAAGTGGAGTATAGCTAAGTTTATGCGCCAGCGCGCTCCGCGAAATGCCACGCCGCCGCAGCCAGCGGCTGCACTTGCCGCGACATCGTGGAGGCATTTGCGTTCGCCGCCGTACCGTCGCGCACGCGTCCGAGAATGCCCTGCAAAATTCCGGCGATGCGGAAGAAATTGTAGGCCATGTACACGTCGATATCGCGCCCGCGCGGATCGAAGCCGGTGCGTTTCGCATAAAGCGCCGCGTAATCTTCCGCCGAAGGAATTCCAAGCGCCTTCAGGTCGCGGTCCTTCAGTGAGCCGGTACCGGTGCCGGTTTTCGCCGATGGCATGTGCCACCCCATCATGTGATAGGTGAAATCGGCCATGGGATCGCCCAGCGTCGACAACTCCCAGTCGATCACCGCCATCACTTCGTTCTTCGCCGGATGGATGATCATGTTGTCGAGCCGGTAGTCGCCGTGCACGACCCGCACTGCCTGTTGCTTCGGCAAGTGCTCCGGCAGCCAGCGCATCAGATTATCCATCTCGGGAATGTCGTCGGTCTTCGACGCCACATATTGTTTTGACCAGCGCGCGACCTGACGCGCGACATAGTCTTCGCCCTTGCCATAATCCGAAAGACCGATCTTCTCCGGCTCCAGCGAATGAAGTTGCGCGATGGTCGCGTTCTGCGCGTCCCAGATCGCCGCGCGCTCGGCCGGGTTCGACTCCGGCATATGCAGTTCCCAGAAGATGCGGCCCTGCTCGAACGACATCACATAGAACGCGGTGCCGGTAATCGAATCATCCTCGCAATAGATGAGCGCTTCCGGCACCGGAAATTTCTGCGCACCGAGCGCATGCATCACCTTGTACTCGCGGTCGACCGCATGCGCGGAGGGAAGCAATTTCCCCGGCGGCTTCCGGCGCAGCACATATTTGCGCGTGGGCGTTTCCAGAAGATACGTCGGGTTCGATTGTCCGCCTTTGAATTGGCTGACGGACAGCGGGCCTTTGAAGCCGGGAATATTTTTCGTCAGATATTCCTCGAGCCGCGCCGCATCGAAAGCGAGCGCCTGCACGACATCTTTCGTTCCGGAAAAGGCTTCCTGGCGATTGAATTCGGTCATTTCCTGCCCTGAATTTTTTCTTGGCTTTGCCGGGGTTATAGCGGGAGAAGCCTGCGCTTTACACCCCCGGTTCACGCTTCGCAGCGCGGAACGGCGCGATGCTTTGCTAGGCGCGCGTAAAAAATTCCATGAGCGCTTCCGCGGTCTCGACGGGTTTCTCCTCGGGGAGAAAATGCCCGCAATCTATGGCCCGTCCCTCGATCTTGGTGGCCCATTGTTGCCAGATCGCGAGCGGGTCGCCGCCGGAGTTCGGAATGCCGCGCGTGCCCCAGAGCGCGAGCGTCGGGCAGGTGATTTTCTTGCCAGCCTTGAAGTCTTCCTCGTCGAACTTCACGTCGGTCGATTGTCCTGCGCGATAGTCCTCGCAGCAGGCGTGGATGCGTGTGGGATCCGCGAAGAATGCGCGGTAATGATCCATCGCGCGCGGATCGAATTTCTTCAGACCGTCCGGCGACCAGCTGCCGAGCGTCCATTCGAGATATTCGATCGGCGCTTTCGAGATCAGCATCTCGGGCAATGGATCGCGCTGCGCGAGGAACGGCCAGTGATAGACCACCATCGCGCGCCGCGCATCCATGCCCTTCCACATCTCGAGCGTCGGGATGATGTCGAGGACAGCAAGCTTGGCAACGCGGCCCGGATGATCGAGCGCCATACGATAGCCCACGCGCCCGCCGCGGTCGTGCCCGATCACGTTGAACTGCACATGCCCGAGCTTTTGCATCACTTCGATCAGTGCCGCTGCCATTGCGCGCTTGGTGTAAGGCGCGTGGCTGGCATCTGACTTCGGCGCTTCGCTCCAGCCATAGCCCGGAAGGTCGGGCAGGATGAGCTTGAACTTCTTCGCGAGCGCAGGCGCAATCGTGTGATACTCGACATGCGTCTGCGGGAAGCCGTGGATCATCAAAAGCGGCGGACCTTCGCCGCCGTATCGCGCAAACAGCTTTCCTGCCGAAGTATCGACCCAGTGGGATTCAAAACCGGGATAGAGGTCGGCCAGATCCTTCATTTCGCTTTCTCCCGTGCGATCGCGCGCCAGCCGATGTCGCTGCGATAAAATCCTTCCGGCCAGTCGATCAGGGAAATTGCCTTATACGCCCGCTCTCGCGCTTCGGTAACGGTTTTCCCGAGCGCGGTGACGTTCAGCACGCGGCCGCCGTTTGAAACGATCCTGTCGCCATCCTGTTTCGTGCCGGCATGAAAAACCGTGACGCCTTCGATTGCGTTTGCCTTTTCGATGCCGCGGATTTCCGCGCCGCTCTTGTACGCACCGGGATAACCCTTGTTTGCGAAGACGACGGTGATCGCGACTTCGTCGCGCCAGCGCACGGAGGATTTATCGAGTTCGCCGTTCGCGGTCGCCAGCATCAAGGTCAGCAGGTCATCCTTCATGCGCGGCATCAGCACCTGGCACTCCGGATCGCCGAAACGGACATTGTATTCGATGAGCTTCGGACCGTCCTTTGTGATCATCAAGCCGATATAGAGAACGCCGGAGTAGGGCGTACCTGCTCTTGCAAGCGCACGCGCCGTCGGATGAACGATCCGCTCCAGCACGATCTTCTCGATCTCTTTCGTAAACACCGGCGCCGGCGAATAAGCGCCCATGCCGCCGGTGTTCGGTCCTTGATCGTTGTCGAAGACGCGCTTGTGGTCCTGTGCCGAGGCGAGCGGCAACACCTGTTCTCCGTGCACGAAGCAGAAGTAGCTTGCCTCTTCGCCTTCGAGAAATTCCTCGATCACGACCGGCGCAACGCCGTCCGCGTTACTGCTCATGGCGAACACCTGATCGACTGCCATCAAGGCTTCTTCTTTTGTCATAGCGACGATCACGCCTTTGCCGGCATGAAGTCCGTCAGCCTTGAGCACGATCGGCGCGCCGTGCCGCTCTATATACGCCCGCGCCTCTGCGCGGCTTTTGGTTTCGATGAAGGCGGCGGTCGGGATATCATGCTCGGCGCAGAGTCGCTTCGTGAAGGATTTTGAACCCTCCAGCGTCGCCGGAATTTTCTGCGGCCCGAAGGCTTTGATTTTTGCAGCGATCAATGCGTCGGCAAGGCCCGCGGTCAGCGGCGCTTCCGGACCGATCACGACGAGGCCTATTTTTTTCTCATTACAGAAAGCGATCACCGCCGCATGGTCTTCGACCTTGATCTGTACGATCTCGGCGTCCTCGGCAATGCCCGGATTGCCGGGCGCGGCATAGAGCTTCGTCAACAGCGGGCTCGCCGCGAGTTTCCAGCTCATCGCATGTTCGCGGCCGCCGGAGCCGATCAAAAGGACATTCATTCGCCGCTGCCAGAAGTGAGGAATATTGCCCGTTGATGTATCATGGCGGGGCACCCAATTAGAGTCGCGAATGCCCGCATCCACAACACCTACCAATCTGCCGGAAATTTCCGTTTCCGAACTCTCCCAGTCCTTGAAGCGGACCGTGGAGGAGGCTTTCCCGTATGTGCGGCTTCGCGGCGAGGTGTCCGGATATCGCGGGCCGCACTCCTCCGGCCACGTCTATTTCAGTCTCAAGGACGACAGCGCCAAGATCGACGCGATCATCTGGAAGGGCGCGTTTGCGCGCATGCGCTTCAAGCCCGAAGAGGGCATGGAAATGATTGCGACCGGCAAAGTCACGACTTATCCGGGCAAGTCCAGCTACCAGATCGTGATCGACGCGGTGGAGCCCGCAGGCGTCGGGGCGCTGATGGCGCTCCTCGAAGAGCGCCGGAAGAAACTCGCGGCCGAAGGCCTGTTCGACGAGGCGCGCAAAAAGCCGCTGCCTTATCTGCCGCGTGTTGTCGGCGTCATCACATCGCCGACCGGCGCTGTCATCCGCGACATTCTGCATCGCCTCGCGGATCGCTTCCCGCGCCATGTGCTGGTCTGGCCCGTGCGCGTGCAGGGAGAGACTTCGGGACCGGAAGTGGCGAACGCCATCGAAGGCTTCAATGCAATGCAAGAAGATGGCGCGATGCCGCGCCCCGATATTCTGATCGTCGCACGCGGCGGCGGCTCGCTTGAAGACCTCTGGGGCTTCAACGACGAAGTCGTGGTTCGCGCGACAGCAGCAAGTAAAATTCCCCTGATCTCTGCGGTCGGTCACGAAACCGATTTCACGCTGATTGATTTTGCCGCCGACAAGCGTGCACCGACGCCGACTGCCGCAGCCGAAATGGCGGTGCCGGTACGGAGCGAACTGATCGCAGTAAACCGCGACCGCGCCGCGCGCCTCGTTTCATGCTGGTCGCGCATGATCGAGCGGCTGAAGACCGAATTGCGCGGGCTTGCGCGCGGCGTGCCTTCGTTGGACAGCCTGCTCGCGATGCCGAGACAACGGCTCGATGCTTTTGCGGGGCGTCTGCCGCTCGCGTTGCGCGCCAATGCTCAGGCCTATCGCGTAAAATTCTCGAAGACCGCGGCACAACATACGCCAACAGGATTGAAGGCATTGATCGCAAGGCATCGCGATCGCGTTCGGAGTGTCTCCGAACGCGCAATCCGCGCGCGCGAAGTCATAATTTTAGATGCGCGCCGTGATCTCGACATGCGCAGGGCTCGCGTCGCTTCGCTCGGCCAGCTTCTCGGCGCCTACAGCCACAAAGGCGTACTCGATCGCGGGTTCGCGCTGGTGCGCGGAGCGGACGGAATGCCGGTGCGTTCGGTTGGCACCGCGATACCGGGCGGCATGCTCGAAATCGAAGTTGCAGATGGCCGCTTTGGAGCCGTTGTGTCAGGAACCGCTCCCGATGCGCCCAAAGATGTACCCAAGAAAGCCGCACCGGCAGCTGCGAAACCTACAAAACAAGGCAGTCTATTTTAATGTTGCCGTCAACGATTTCGTGAGGGTGCGAAATTACCTTTTGCGCTCTGGCCCGGATCGTTCCATATAACGGTCATGAACCGCTTCGAACGCACGCCCCTGGCCGCCGGCGAAGCCGAGCTGCGTTATCTGGATGGCGATTATCGTATCGTTCGTCCGGGCAGCTATGTGCGTTGCGCGGTTACCGGCACGCCGATCCCGCTCGATGAGTTGAAATACTGGAGCGTGGATTTGCAGGAAGCCTATGTCACGCCGGAGGCGGTCATGGCGCGCCGCAGCGACAAGCACCGCTAGAGTTTCAACGAATTCCGGATTGCTGCGAATAAACCGCTCTCGTCATCGAGTGCGAGACGAACGCGAAGCACCTTCGATTGCGCGCGCAAGGCTGCGAGCTTCTCGTCGCCGCCCATCCGGGCAAGGTCTTTTTCAGTGGTGACGAGATCGAGCCCGCCGGCTTTTGCCCGCGCGAGCAAGTCTGCAGCGTCTGCATCGCTATAGCGATGATGGTCGCCGAAACTTTGCGATGTTGCGACGATCGCGCCTGCGGCTTCGAGCGAGCGGAAAAACTTCTCAGGCGCAGCAATGCCCGCGAAAGCAAGCACGCGCTTGTTTTTGATTTCCGAAGCGGACAAGGCGTCGGCACCGAGCTTCGCATGAAAGACTTTTAGCCCGCTCTCCCTGGCTAGCCGCGCAGCTTTTTCTCCGGCCTCACCTTCGCCAACGATAAGGAGCGCCTCCGCGCGCGCGAGTTGCGCGTCGAGCGGCACGCGCAATGGTCCAGCCGGGAACACAAGGCCATTGCCGACGCCCTTGGCGCCGTCGACCACGAGCAGGGAGAAGTTTTTTTCGAGCGACGGGTTCTGAAAGCCATCGTCCATGATGATAACTTCGGCGCCCTTCGCTTCCGCGAATTGCGCGCCCGCCGCGCGGTCATGCGCGACAATGGTAGGTGCTACCTTTGCAAGCAGCGGCGCTTCGTCGCCGATCGCAACCGCATCATGTTTTATAAGATCAACAAGCAGCGGCCCTGTTTCTCTTCCGCCATAGCCGCGCGTGAGGAAGAACACCTTTTTGCCTTCGCGCTTCAGCGCCTGGCCGATCGCAATCGCCGTCGGCGTCTTGCCGGCACCGCCCAGCGTCGGATTGCCGATGCAGATCACCGGAATTTTTGCGCGATAACCGGAACGCGTCATGCGGTTCTTTGCAATCGCGCCGTAGATTGCGCCGACAGGATAAAGCAGCGCGGCTGTCGCGCCCGCCTTACGCCACCAGAATTCCGGTGCGCGAAGCGAGATCATGGCGTTATTGCCCGAACCGGAGTTGCACGAGGTAAGGCTCGATCGCGTTCGCGGTCCGGTTCAGCGCACCCGATAGCGGAATGACCGTTGCGTGGGCCGCCTGCGACATCGCACGCACGAGGCCAGGATCGTCTAGCAGGCGTAACAGGCTGGCTGCGAGCGAGTGTGAGTCGGTGACGGTCGCGGCGGCGTGCTGACGGTTGAGCTCGGAATAAATGCTCGCGAAATTATGCACATAGGGACCGTGCAGCATCGCGTTGTCGAGTTTCGCGGGCTCGATCGGATTTTGCCCGCCGTGCTTGATCAGCGATCCGCCCATGAAAACGATCGGCGCCAGGCGATAGAACAGCCCCAGCTCGCCGATGGTATCCGCGACATAAATATGCGTGCCGCGGTCGGGCAGGTGGTTACGCGAGCGCATCGCGGGCGCAAGCCGATATTCCTGCACGAGTTGCGCGATCTCGCCGCCGCGTTCCGGGTGTCGCGGCACGATGATGGTCAGAAGGTTTGGTATCCTCTGCATCACGTCTATA
>JAKFYO010000232.1 GCA_021730825.1 Hyphomicrobiales bacterium | reverse complement strand
TGCCACCGTTGTTAAGGGCGTCGGGTTTGCCGCCGCCCTTAACAACGGGGCATAGGTCGCAAGACTGAAGCCGGTCTTCAGCACGAAGGGCACGGTGAGCACACCCGCGAAGGCGTCGCAGAACTTGAACAGCAATACAAAAATCAGGATCGAGATTGCGAGCGGGCGCGAGAGAAACTCGCCGAATGCCCCGAACGCGGTCGCGAAGACGCGGCGCACCGGCGAACCTTGGCCATGCTCCGCGGCTTTTTCGTCGGCGGGCTCTTTCGCAAGAAACGCCGCGATCATGCCGACTGCGACACAGCCTGCCGCCGCGATGTAGGAAATCTTCCACGCGGTGAGCTGCAAGACGCCGGTCGCCTCCAGATAAGCGACCAAGAGCAGCGCACCTGCGCCCGAGAGCAGGAGCGCCACGCGATAGGCGAGAATGTAGCTTGCGATACCCGCGGCCTGTTCTTCCTGCGGCAGGCTCTCGACGCGGAACGCGTCGATCACGATGTCCTGTGTCGCGGAAGCCGCGGCAACCATGATCGCCGCGACCGTGACATAGAAGATCGACGTTTTCGGATCGGAATAGCCGAGCACGATGATCGCGGCGATGAGAAGCAGTTGCGAAAGAATGAGCCAGCTTCTGCGGCGTCCGAGAAGCTTCGTGAGTACCGGCACGTTCAACGCATCCACGAGCGGCGCCCAGAAGAATTTGAAGGTGTAGGGCAGTCCGACCAGCGAGAAGAGGCCGATGGTCTTCAGATCGACCCCGCTCTGCGTGAGCCAGGCCTGTAGGGTGCTGGTCACGAGCGCAAGCGGCAGGCCCGCGGAAAAGCCTAAGAGCAGCACGATCAATACGCGCGGACGCGTATAGACTGCGATCGCCTTCAGCCATTTTTCGGAAGCGGCAGATGATTGCGCGGATTCGGCCATCTAGCGCTTGTCGCACAGGCGCGCGCTTTTGGGAATCTAGTCGCGGCCGCCTAGCTTGAGTTGCAGCGCGACCGGCGCCGGGCTGCCGGTCTCCTTTGGCGCCGCGCTGTCGTCTTCAAATTCGAGCGCGACGATCTTGTCGCCGCGCCTTGCAACCTTGTCTGCCGAAATCAGCACTGCGGCGACATCGTCGGAAGTCTGCGCGAAGTGACTTTGCAATTTGACGGCGCGCTCGCGCAGACGAACAACATCCTCCACGATCTTGCCGACCTCAGCCTGAATTTTCTCTGCCTGATCGCGCATCTGCGCGTCGCGCACGATTGCCTGCACGACCTGAATCGCGAGCATGAGCAATGACGGCGAGACGAGGATCACGCGTTCGCGGAACGCCTTCTGGACTGCGTCGTCACAGAATTCATGAAGTTCTGCATAAACAGACTCCGACGGCACGAACATCATCGCGATGTCCTGCGTCTCGCCGGGGATGAGATAGCGCTCGGCAATATCGTTAACGTGCTTGTTGATGTCCTGTTTCAGCCGGGTGAGGGCGACACGCTTCGCGTCGTCAGTCTGGGCTTCACGGAATGCAGTGACCGCTTCGAGCGGGAATTTGGCGTCGATCGCGAGCGGGCGTTCGTCGCCCGGCAGGAAGATCGCGCAGTCCGGGCGCTTGCCGGTCGAAAGCGTGTATTGAAATGCGTAGGCATCCTTGTGCAATCCGTCAGCGACAATCGCTTCCATGCGGCCCTGTCCGAACGCGCCGCGCGCCTGCTTGTTCGCGAGCACGTCTTTCAGCGTCACCATGTGGCTCGTGAGTTCAGCCATCCGCCCTTGTGCTGCATCGACCACCGCAAGCCGCTCGTGCAGCTTCGACAAGCCTTCGGCGGTAGACTTCGCGGCGGTCGTCATGTTCTCGCCGATGCGATGCGTGACCGCGTCCAGCCGCTCGTTCACCGTGCGCGCGAGTTCTTCCTGCTTCGAGCCGAAGCCCTGCGCCAGAAACTGCACCTGCCCGGTGGTGGCCGACTGCGCTTTAAGCAACTCGAACAACTGCTGCTGCAATTCCTCGACGCGAAGCGACTGCTCCTGTGCCTCCAGCGCGCGGACGCGGCTCTGGCGGCTCTGCGCGACCAGCAAACCGATAAGCAACAACACCCCGAGCCCGCTCAGGAGCGCGATAAAAGCGCCGAGCGTTACATTCATGCCATTGATCGAGAACAGGATTTCGCTCATTGCGCCAATGCTTTCCGCTTGATTCCATCCGGAACGAACGGGGAACATCTCATCTGGGGCCGCGCGGGGCAAGTCCGCGCGCCCGCGTTGACCACAATCGGGGGATCACTTACTTCCCGCGCATGATCCGTCCGATTTTGCAGTTACCCGATCCCGTTCTGCGCAAGGTTTCGAAGCCGGTCGAAAAGATCGACGCCGAAATCAAAAAGCTGATCGAGGACATGTTCGAGACCATGTACGACGCGCCGGGCGTGGGCCTCGCCGCGATCCAGATCGGCGTGGCGAAGCGCGTGGTTACGATCGACGCGACGCGGGGCGACGAAGAAAAGCAGCCGTTAGTCTTCATCAATCCGGAAGTGATCTCGGCTTCCGATGATACGGACTCGAAGGAAGAAGGCTGCCTTTCGATCGCGGAATTCTACGAAGAGGTCGAGCGTCCTTCGGAAGTGAAAGTTCGCTACATGGACGAGAAGGGCAAAACGAAAGAGATCGAGGCGGATGGCTTGCTCGCGCGCGCGTTGCAGCACGAGATCGATCACCTGAATGGCGTTCTTTTCATCGATCACATTTCGAAATTAAAGCGCGACCGCGTCACGAAGAAATTTACGAAGGCTGCGAAAACGAACAAGCGCGCGGCTGCCGCCGGCTAGCAAGCCGCGAAAGGATTCCCTTGCGCGTCGTATTCCTGGGCACGCCAGACTTCGCGGTGCCGACCCTCTCGGAGTTGGTCGCGCGCGGGCACGAAGTCGTGGCCGTCTATTCGCGCGAACCGGCGGCTGCCGGGCGCGGGATGGCCGAGCGCAGATCGCCGGTGCATGAGCTCGCCCAGAAGTTCGGGATTGCCGTCCATCATCCGAAGACGCTGCGCGGCGATGATGCGGCTGAATTATTTCGTTCGCATGCCGCCGATGTCGCGGTCGTCGTCGCCTACGGGCTGATTCTGCCGAAAGAAATTCTCGACGCACCTGCGCATGGCTGTCTCAACCTGCACGCCTCGCTGCTTCCCCGCTGGCGCGGTGCGGCCCCCATCCATCGCGCGATCATGGCCGGCGATAAAGAGACCGGTGTCATGGTGATGAAGATGGAAGAGGGCCTCGACACCGGGCCTGTTGGTCTCGCCGAACGCGTGACCATCGGTGAGAACGTCACGACAGGCGAATTGCACGGCAAGCTGAGTCTGCTCGGCGCCGATCTGATGGCGCGCGGCCTGGCTGCGATCGAGCGCGGCTCGCTTTCCTTCACGAAGCAGGCGGAAACAGGCGTCACCTACGCGAGCAAAATCGAAAAGAGCGAGTCGCGTATCGATTGGTCGAAGCCCGCGCGCGACGCGCATAATCACATTCGCGGGCTGTCGCCGTTTCCCGGTGCATGGTTCGAGGTGGAGATTGAGGGCAAGCCGGTACGCGTGAAGGTGCTGCGCTCGCAACTTGCGAATGGTACGTGCGCGCCGGGGGTTTTGCTCGACGATCAGCTCACCATCGCCGCTGGTGAAGGCGCGGTGCAACTCGTTGAAGTCCAGCGCGCGGGCGCAAAAGCCATGAGCGCCGAAGAATTCCTGCGCGGCGTGAAGCTGACGAAGGGCACGAAAGTCGCCTGATGCCCCGCTACAAGCTCACCATCGAGTATGACGGCTCGCCGTTTCTGGGCTGGCAGGTACAGGATTCATCGCTCACTGTCGCGGGCGTACTGGAAGCGGCTTTCGAAAAACTTTCCGGCGAACGCGTGAAAGTGTCCGGCGCGGGGCGCACCGATGCCGGGGTGCACGCACGCGGTCAGGTCGCGCACGTTGATTTAAGCAAAGAATGGGAAGCCGACGTCATCCGCGATGGCATGAATGCGCATCTGCGGCCGGATCCGGTCGCGATCCTGTCGGCGGAAAAGGTGAGCGAAGGTTTCGACGCGCGTTTCTCCGCGGTCAAGCGCCACTACGTCTATCGGATTTTAAATCGCCGCTCCGATCTTGCGCTCGACCGCAGCCGGTTCTGGCGCGTCGCGCGTCCGCTGGACGAGCAGAAAATGCACGAGGCCGCACAGCATCTCGTCGGCAATCACGATTTCACGACTTTCCGTTCGACCGAATGTCAGGCGAAGTCGCCGTTGAAAACGCTGGATGTCCTGAACGTGACCCGCGACGGAGAGGAAGTTCGCATCGAGACGAGCGCAAGATCGTTTTTACACAATCAGGTTCGCTCTATCGCCGGTTCGCTGGAGCAGGTGGGCGAGGGCAGATGGACGCCCGCCGACATGAAGCGCGCGCTTGAGGCGCGTGACCGCTCCGCCTGCGGCCCGGTCGCGCCGCCGGACGGGCTTTATCTGATGCGGGTTGATTATCCGAAGTAGCGCTCGAGTACGCGCAGATAAACCTGCGCGAGTATCTCGATATCGGAAACCGGCACGCGCTCGTCGATTTTGTGCATGGTCTGCCCGACGAGACCGAACTCGACCACCGGGCAATAATCCTTGATGAAGCGCGCGTCCGACGTGCCGCCGGAAGTCGAGAGCTTCGGCGCGGCGCCTGTCGCTTCTTTAATTGCGTCCGCGACGAGATCGGTGAAGGTGCCGCGCTGGGTCAGAAAGCAGTCGCTCGATGGTTCCCAATCGATCTGAAACGGCGTATCGCCGACCGCGTCCATCACCCGCTTCAGGACGAGATCGCGCAGGCTTTCCGCCGTATGCAGATCGTTGAAGCGGATATTGAACTGCGCGCGGCCTTCGGCCGGGATCACGTTGAAGGCGCGGTTGCCGGTCTCGAGCGAAGTCACTTCGAGGTTCGACGCGTCGAAATGCTCGGTGCCTTGATCGAGCGGCTCCACGCTGAGTGCGGCGACCGCGCGGATCAGCGGCGGCACCGGGTTGTCTGCGAGATGCGGATAGGCGACGTGGCCCTGCAAGCCCCGGAAAATCAAGGTGCCCGAGAGTGAGCCGCGCCGTCCGATCTTCGCCATGTCCCCGAGCGTGCCGACATTCGTCGGCTCGCCGACGATGCAATGATCGAACTTCTCGCCGCGCTCGCGCGCCCAGCGCAGTAGCTTGCGCGTGCCGTTGACGGCAGGGCCTTCCTCGTCGCCGGTAATCAGAAATGAAATCGTGCCGCGCTTGGGCTTGCCGAATTTGATCGCGGCGGAAGCGAAAGCGGCAATCGCGCCCTTCATGTCGCAGGCACCGCGGCCGAACAGCTCGCCGTTCGCGATGTCGCCGGAGAACGGCGCATGCGTCCAGCTTGCTTCATTGCCCGGCGGCACCACATCGGTGTGGCCCGCGAACGTAAAGTGTGGCGCGCCGCTGCCGACCTTCGCGAACAGGTTGTCGATGTCGGGGGTATTCATGTCCGTGAAGGGGACGCGATGCACTTCGTATCCGGCGTCGCGCAGAATTTTACCGAGCGTCTCCAGCGCGCCGCCTTCCGCGGGCGTCACGGACGGGCAGCGGATTAGCGCCTGCGCGATTTCAACGGCTGTCAGTTCAGACATTTCCAAACTTGTGCTTCTCGCGGTAGTCCTCGTAGGACTCCAGAATTGAAATCTTCTGCCAGATTTTCAGGCTCAGTCCGCCGGCGACATTCTGCAGGTCGCTCGCGGCGTCGATCACGATTTCATCCGGCAGCTTCTGTGCGTAAAGGGCAGCTAACTTCGCGCCGAGCGACAGCATGACGCTGCAAAAGCCGAGATAGCGCGTGAGATCCTGCCGCGTCATGCCTTCGGTGCTGTCGGAGCTGAGCAATTCGCTCGGGTCTTTGCTGAACTGGTGCATGTCGATGACATGCACGATCGAGCGCAATTCGTTGAGGTCGTTCAGCGCGCGCGTGCGCGAGATGCGCGCTTCCAGCGAGAACAGGAAATAGATCGCAACACTGATGAAGATGACGAGGTTCGTTCCCGCTTCGAGGCCCTGCAACAGGTTGATGAGTTCGACTTCGCCGGTTTTGACCTGAATGGCATGGATCAGGAACGCGATGATGCCGCCCGCCGCTGCGATCAAAAGTACGATGATCGCGCGCAGTGGATAGTTCGAGGCGTTCACCGCCTGCGACTTCGCTTCGGTTTCCTTCGCCACTACGAGGAGTTCTTCGCACACGGCCGCGAGGTCCGATTTCGGAAACCGGCCCGAGATGCGCATGTGCAGCTCGTCGATGGTGTGGATGATCTCGTTGGATTCGAGCGCGCGATACTTCATGGTTCTGCGTCAGGCGAAACGGTTTCAGGATTGTGGTTGCGGGGTGGCTTCCAGCGGGTCCGGGCCATAACGGTTCGGTCCGGCCGTTCCCCGGCGCAGGCCGAGCTCGATGAATAGAAAGATCACATAAGCCAGAAAGAGAAGCGATACTACCACGAGCAGCGGCGAGGGCTCGGAAGCCATGCGGCCCATCATTTTGGCCTGGCTCGTGCTGAGGCTTGTAAGGAAAGCAAGCAGCGCGAAATATGCCGCGATGAACAGATAGTGCTTGCCGCGGTCCTGCGCGCGCTTCGCCGAAAGCGCAAAGCCGCACCAAAGGAAGAAAAGATTTGCGATGGCGCCCGCGGTGCCGCCGCCGAGCGCGGTCGCAGCGAGGATTGTCGGCAGGCCGACCACAGTGATCGCAAGGATGCCGAGCCAATAGGTTTGGCGCGGAATGCGGCCATCGACATTGGTAAATAATTGCAGCGGATTCATATAGCGCCCCGAAACTCGCAAGACGCAGACTATCAGGATTGCGGGGCCATAGCAGCCTCAGCTTTCGGGCTTATGGTCCGGACCGGGTAAGGCCGCCGCTGTTTTCCCTCAGTCGCGGAGCAACTCGTTGATCGAGGTCTTGGAGCGGGTCTTTTCGTCCACGCGCTTCACGATCACCGCGCAGTAAAGACCCGGACCCGGCTCGTTCGAGCCGGCGACGGTCTTTCCGGGAATCGTGCCCGGCACCACCACCGAGTAGGGCGGTACTTCGCCCATGTAGATTTTGCCGGTTTCGCGGTCGACGATCTTGGTCGAGGCCCCAAGGAAGACGCCCATCGAAAGCACCGAGCCTTCGCGCACGATCACGCCTTCCGCGACTTCCGCGCGCGCGCCGACGAAGCAGTTATCTTCGATCACGACCGGGCCGGCTTGCAACGGCTCCAGCACGCCGCCGATACCGGCACCGCCGGAGATATGAACCTTCGAGCCGATCTGTGCGCAGGAGCCGACCGTCGCCCAGGTGTCGATCATGGTGTTCGCGCCGACATGCGCGCCGAGGTTGACGAAGCTCGGCATCAAGACCGCGCCCGGCGCGATAT
Source organism: Hyphomicrobiales bacterium (assembly GCA_021730825.1). GTDB lineage: Bacteria > Pseudomonadota > Alphaproteobacteria > Rhizobiales > Xanthobacteraceae. The sequence continues at coordinate 1,575 of JAKFYO010000232.1, read as the reverse complement.
AAGCCGAGCGGCGCACGACGCAGCCTGGCACCGCGCGAAAGCCGGCTTTCTTGAAGTGTGCCGGTTTCCAGCCGTCGAATTTCGAAGGCACCTTGTCCCACCACACCGCGCGGCCGGGACCGCCTTTGATGGTCTCCATGTCGTTCAGGCGGAAAGAGAGCAGCACCGCTTTCTTGAGCCACTGGTTGACGCGCCACTCGCCGCTCGCCTGCTTTTCCGCAACCCGCGCCTTGCCGGCGTCCAGAAGGTCGAGCGCCTCGCCGACTGCCTTGCGGACCTTGCCTTTGGTCTTCGGGCCGATCTTGGCGGCATCGGCAAAGGCTTCGTCGATGATTTTTTCGAGTTCTGCGGGCTTCACGTGGCGGCGCTCCGGTTAGATGAGGAGGGCGTTTTCGCATGAAGCGCGGCCTTGTCAACCGCGAGTCTCAAGGCTCGCGGAAGCGAACGGTTGCGCCCGTAGTCGCGGAAAATTCGAGCGCGGTAAATCCTTTGACGTCGAGCCCTTGCTGCTCGCAGTTTTTGTGGTCGCGGATTTCAAAGCGGATATTTTTCACGCAGAATCTCTCGTTGCCGCCCCACACCAGCGGGCGGCCTTTGCGTTCGATCGCGACACCCGATGCATCGACCGCTTCGGCAAACGAATATATGCGGCCGGAAATTCTGCGCGGCATTTCCGGGCGCAGGCAGGCGCCGGCGTCGATCTTCCACCAGCCGCGCGTGATCACCGTTCCGCTTTCCTCAATCGCGAGTGCAGCCATCACCACATGCTTGGTGTCGTTGCACCATAAAAGACCCGGCGCATTGCTCTCGCGCGCGGCGGCGAGCAGGACATCGATAAAGTCCGGCCTCAACACCGCGTCCATCGAAAGCGTTCTGCTTTTGAGAAACGCCGCAAGCGCCGCCTCGCTTTTTGTGCCGAGCGTGCCGTCAACCGGCTCTGCATCGAAGCCCGCGAGCGTGAGCAGCCGCTGAATTGCCGCGACACGCGACTGCTCTGCATCGTAGCCGGAGCTTTCCGCGACATAGAGACTCATATTGGTGCCGGATTTGCTCGGCTGCACTTCCGCGAACGGCAGCAAGCGCTCTTCCGGCTTCGTGCATTTCTTCGCGCCCGAGAGCAGAAAATCGCCGCTGCCCGTGCAGAGATTGATATGCGAAGCGCTTAGCGGTTGCAGCGTGCCGTAGAGGGGCAGGGCGCGAGCGTGAAGATACAAGTGATCGGCGTTGACTTCACCGCGCAGCACGGCGCGGCAGGCACCGGGATCGATACGAAACCAGCCGCGCGTGGCAGCGGCATTCTTGGTCTCGACGCCGATTGCGGCCTCGATCACGAAGCTCGTGCGATTGCAGATCTCGAGATCGGCGCGGGCAAAGGCTGTCGCCGCGAAGAACGCAATCGCGGCGAGCAGAAAACGCATCAGCGCTTGATCAGCGTGCCCGCGCCGTGATCGGTCAAGAGTTCCAAGAGAACCGCGTGCGGCACCTTGCCGTCGAGAATAACGACACCTTCGACGCCGCGCTCCAGCGCATCGATGCAGGTCTCGACCTTCGGAATCATACCGCCCGAAATCGTGC